>NZ_JAYMYJ010000091.1:0-11965 GCF_035668035.1 Candidatus Thiothrix phosphatis
TACCCACCTTACATACCCATAGCATAGGGATTGCCTACCCATGATAGGAGTGTAATTAAATCTTTAGCCATTGTTCAACAAGGAACCGGGAGGTTCAGACAATGGCAGCAAAAACCGAAACTATCCATCAACAGACCAAGCAGGGCGGCATTCCCCAACCACATGACCGGGCGGCACGCCTGCCTGAAGTTCTGCAACTGACGGGCAAATCCAAGACAACACTTTATGAAGACATCCGGGCGGGCAGGTTCCCGGCTGGCTTTCGTATTGGCAAACGTGCACGGGCATGGTGGTTGAATGCAGACGTGATGGCATGGCTTGAAACCCGTAAAGCAGGGGGGGTGCAATAATGGCAAACCCAAATGTAAAAGACGCTCAATACGCTGATTGCTTTTCGGTAAGAGACGCTCAAACCATGAATACGGGTCTGACTGACTTTGCAGGTTTTATTCTGGGAGATCAGGGGCGTAACGCCAATGTATCAGAAGAAGATAAGCAGTTTGTCCGTAAATGTATCGGCAGGCTTAAATTATTGGCTAACAAACTGGCTTATGGTGTGGAAGATAATTCTTGAAGGGCGGGTGCTATGTTACAGAAAAACAAAGCCCCCAAAAGCGGGGGCAAGAAGCAAATCTATTCAAATGCAAGCCTGTATTCTGCCAGCTTCCATGAAGGAATTACAGGCTTTCAGGACGCCATTGCAGCGGCTGGCCTTGGTAAACCCGAAATCAAGGCCGATGGCGAAATACACCGTTTCAGGGCAGCAGGAGACAAAGCCGGAACCTTGAACGGCTGGTATGTGTTTTTCCAAATTCCCGTGCCTGCTGGCGCGTTCGGAAGCTGGAAAACCGGGCACTCTGAAAGGTGGTGCGTCAGGTCTGAACAGGAACTTTCCCACGTCGAACGCCAGCAACTGGCGCAACAACTGGAAGACGCACGTAAGGCGCGCAAGGCGGAACAGCAACGCCAATGGAAAGCAGCGGCTGACAAGGCTGTATTGCGCTGGGGAGCAGCCAAGCCATTGGATGGTGTGAGCATTCACCCCTACCTGAAACACAAGCAGGTGCAAGCCTACAGCCTGAAACTGGAAGGGCGTGGCCTGCTGCTGGTTCCCTTACGTGATGTATCCGGGCGTTTGTGGTCACTGCAAACCATCAACCCGCAAGGTGAGAAACGCTTTCAGGGTGGCGGCAAGGTATCCGGCTGTTTTCACACCATCGGTGAGATTGACCCGGTGGGGCTGGTATTCATCTGTGAAGGCTACGCCACCGGGGCGACTATTCACCGCTTGCACGGCGGCGCTGCTGTCGCTTGCGCGATGTTTGCCGACAACCTGTTACCCGTGGCGCTGGCGATCCGTTCCCGGTATCCACAAGCCGATATTGTGCTGGCTGGCGACAATGACCGCTTTACAGAGGGCAACCCAGGCGCAACCAAGGCAGAAGCAGCGGCGCGGGTCGTGGGCGGGTGCTGGGTTATCCCCGAGTTCCCGCCTGAATGCAAAAACGGCACAGATTTCAACGATCTGGCCGTGTTGGAGGCTTCGCAATGAAAAAGGCTTCCGACCAACTACGCAAGGCCGGGAAGGTATCGCCGTATTTCACGATGCTGGAAGGCGACCGACCCGGCGTCTATTTCCAGCCACCGCCAACCAGCAAGAAAGACAAGGACGGCAACGAAACCACCGCCCCGGCAAACCCGGTATGGATTTGCAGCCCCTTATTGGTTTCTTCCCGTGTGCGCGATGATGGCAGCCAGAATCACGGCTATTTGCTGGAATGGCAGGATGCAGACCGCAAGCCTCACCACTGGATAATGCCAGCGGAATTACTCGCAGGTGATGGGGCAGAGGTTCGCCGGGTGCTGTTGAATGGTGGCCTGTTGATTGCCACCAAAAAGGCGGCGCGTGAACACCTGCTGGCCTTCATCCAGGAAGAGCAACCCGAAGAAACCGGCCTTGTGGTGTTCCGCACCGGCTGGCAGGGCGCGGCCTTTGTTCTACCGGATGAAGTCATAGGCGACACCCAAGCCGACCATATCCACCTGCAAAGCGATTTCACGCAGTTTGAAGGCTACGCGGTTTCCGGTACTTGGCAGCAATGGCGCGATTCCGTGGGGGCGCTGTGTGCCGGTAATCACCGGCCTGTTTTCGCCATTTCCGCAGCGTTTGCGGCTCCACTGTTGACCCCGTTGGAGGTTTCCGGCGTGGGGTTCCATATTCGGGGCGCATCATCCACCGGCAAAAGCACCGCGCTGGTGCTGGCCGCATCTGTCCAGGGAAACCCCGACCCGCTACCCAAGTGGAGAGCTACAGACTCAGCCCTGGAAGGTTTTGCAGCCATGCGCAATGACGCGATGATGTGTCTGGATGAAATGGGGCAGGCCGACGCAAAGGTGATTTCCCAAAGCGCGTACATGTTGGCGCAGGGTCAGGGCAAGATGCGTAGTCAGCGGGATACACGCCTACGCCCGACAGCGACATGGAAAACGCTGTTCCTGAGCAATGGTGAAATTTCACTTGCTGACATGCTGGCCAGTGAAGGCAAGAAAGTGAAGGCGGGGCAGGAAGTCCGGGTTGTCGATCTGCCAGCGGATGCAGGGCAGGGGCTGGGCATCTTCAACCAGATACCGCAGCAATTCGCAACGGCGGGCGCTTTTGCCGACAGCTTGAAGCAGGCAGCGGGGCAGCACCACGGCGCTATTTTCCGCGAATATTTGCGTCTGCTGACCCAACAGCGGGACAAGCACATAACCACCGTAAACGACTACCGCAGCGACTGGAAAGCCGAATACGTGCCGGAAGGGGCAGGCGGGCAGGTGTTGCGCGTGGCGGATGCGTTCGCCGTGGTTGCGGCGGCGGGTGAGCTGGCTACTGATATGGGGCTGACCGGCTGGCAGGAAGGCGAAGCAGCCATTTCAGCGGCGCATTGCTTCAAGGCATGGCTGGAACACCGGGGCGGGCTGGGTTCGCAGGAAGAGCGCGAAGCATTGAAACAGGTTAAATACTTCTTCGAATCCAACGGCGCGGCCATGTTCACCCCGTTGGAGTATCGCCCCAAGGATGACCGCACCATGTACCGCAAGGGCTTTAGGGATGCAGAGGGCGATTTCTACGTGTTCCCGCAAGGCTTTGAGCAGGATGTATGCCGGGGCTTTGATCGTGGCTTTGTGGTCGGTTTGCTGCTGGCGCGTGGCTGGTTACTGCCCGACGGCGCGGGCAAGTCCACCGTATCGAAAAGCGTACCTGTTGGCATCCGTGATGAACTGGACGCAGGCGGCAAAAGCATTGAACGCAAGATCAGGGTTTACAACATCAGCGGCGCAATTCTGGAAGATGAACTATGACGCGGGGGCGGTTTCGCCCCTTGTCGGTATGGGGTGCTGAACCTGATAGCACGTTACCGGACACTGAGAGAACACCGGGAACACCGACGGAACACAGAAAAGATAAGATAAAACAGCAGGTTATCGAAGGGAACACCGGGAACACCGAAAAAACACAGTGTCATGCAGTGCGTGCGCATGATCACGCGGGGGAGGCTGACGCCAGCGGGGTATGTTTCCGCGCCGAAATCTACCAGGACATCACCCACGAACAAGCCGGAATGGTGCAGTGTGGGAAGTGCGGATATTCACAGCGGATCAACACACTGGCGACCAGATGCAGGCATCCCGATCAGCATGGCGGCTTGTGGCCGGTACTGGCTGTTGATCTGTGGCGGCGGTGTGCCGGGTTCATGAAAATGGGTAATGTTGGGTAAGTTATTGATATTAAGCTATTGTTGCCGGGGATACAGAAGGCACACACCACACCTATTACTCTATATAGAGTGTTAATTAGTAAAAACACTTTATTATTTATTATAAAGGGCAGGGTGTGATAGGCTGAAATTGGTACGCACACACAGACACGACACTTTTTTGGTGTTCCCTGTGTTCCATTCGATAACTATATGTTTTCTCTCATCTTTTCTGTGTTCCCTTGGGTGTTCCGTCGGTGTTCCCGGTGTTCCCTTTGATTTCATTGACCTTTTTCAGTCAGAGGGCGCGATTTAGTGAGGTTTTGGGTGAAAATGCAGCGGAAACATACCCCTTTGGTGCAAGCCACCACCCGGCGGCAAACATCCGGGTGAAAGTGGCGGGGCGTCATGGCACCCGTCATAGGCCGTCATGGTGGCCGTCATCACCCCGTCATAGGCCGTCACGGGCGTCATGGTGGCCGTCATCACCCCCGTCATTAGGGGCGTCATGACATCCGTCACCGGAATTTGAGTGGGTACAGCGGGTTTTTTGCGTTGGTTCCTGCCCGTCAACTACCCGTCAACTTGGTGTGGGTCAGCCGTCAACTACCCGTCAACCAGGGCGTCAACTTGATTTGCAGCAGGAAAAACAGTGTCCGGTAGGTTTTCGGCGGCTGGTTTTCATGTCCGTTGGCTGTCCGGTAGGGTTTTCTGGAATGATGGCGCGGTTTTGCTGCTACACTGCCAGCCATACAACACCCTGACCATTTTGTTGACGCCAACAAAATGCTGGGGAAAACCTTGCACACTTCCAGCGAGTCCAGCACACCATGAACGACAACACCGACAAGCCGCGCCAGACGCTGACCATCACGCGCAAGCCTGCCACTGCTGGCAATGACACCACTACCCCAACCGGCGGCGCTGTGCGTCGATCTGGCAAGCGAATCATCACGCGGGCGGAACTGCCCAACGTCCAGAAACCGGGGCAACCCAAAAAGTCAGCGAAGAAACCGGCCAACCGCAAACCACGGCAACCACCAAAACCGAAGAAAACGCCACCTTCTGACCTTCGGGCGCGCGAACTCTCCGACAGCCTGAACGCCTTTGCTGTATGGCGCACCCGCCAGCCATTGGCGCTGGGTATCGAAAAGCAAATCTTCCGGCACATTGCGGCGCATCAGCTATCCGCCAGCAAGCGCGTGGTGCAAAAGCTGCTGCACCACCACACCCACAACCGCGCCTACCTGCAAGCCGTGGGGCAGGGCGGGCAACGCTTCAACCTTGATGGCGCGGAAGCCGGGGCGATCCTGCCGGGTGAGCGCGAACACGCGGGGCGGGCGCTGGCGGCCATGCCGCAATGAACCTACAATCAACACCATGAGCCATACCGGGAGGGCTGACAGATGGGAGCCGCAACCAAATACGACACTGATTTCTATGGATGGACGCAAGCGCAAGCCGACGCCCTGAAAAACAGGCGCGTGGATGATCTGGACTTTGAAAACCTGCTGGAAGAGGTGGAAAGCATGGGCGCATCAGAGCGGCGGCAAATGGTCAGCAGGCTGAAAGTTTTGATGATGCACCTGCTGAAATGGCGCCACCAACCTGACCGAAGGGGCAAAAGCTGGGAACTCACCATCAAGGAACAACGGCGGCGCATCCCCCGGCATCTGAAAGAAAACCCCAGCCTACAGGCGAAAATGCCCGACATGCTGGAAGAAGCCTACGAAGACGCGCTATTCCTTGCCGAAGCTGAAACCGGCCTGCACCAAAGCTTTTTCCCGGTAGATTGCCCGTGGACGCTGGAACAAATGCTTGATGCAGAATTCTGGCCTGATACAGAAACCCAGTAAGCTAACCCACTTAATACCGGAGGGCGTACCAATGGGCGCACCAACAAGCAACAGAATCACCATAGAAGCAGGTAAGCGCAGCGGTAAGCCGTGCATCAGTGGCTTGCGCATTGCCGTTGCTGATGTGTTGGGTTGGCTGGCGGCAGGCATGAGCACGGCGGAAATCCTGGAAGATTTCCCTGAGCTGGAAGCCGATGACGTTACCGCCAGCTTGCAATTTGCGGCAAGCCGCGAACACTTGCCCATTTCAAGCCGTCTGAGTCAGTCCGAAATCGAATCCTTACGGCAGGAAATGAAAGCCGCCGCCGATGACATGCGCAAAATGCGCAGCTTGCGTAAAGCTCAGGCAGCCTGATATGGATTCAGAAAAAACAAAGCCACAATTACCCCCAGAACTTGGGGAGCCACCTCTGAAAGTACCTATCTGGGTCACTTACGCAGAGGAAAAGCCGGAATTCAAGACTTCCATCACAACCATCCTCTCTGGCCTGTGGTCACTTCTCCTCCTCATCAAAGAACGCTTTTCCAAAAGTCATAACGGCAAAGAGTAGCAATCTCTCTATCTTGCCACCTGCACGCCTCTTATCCGAATCCGTGCGTTTTCCTGTTGCATCCTTCCTCATACTGGCGCTATGCTAAAAAAGCATTCAGCACAAGCTGAAGCAACTGCAAAAAATTCGGGAATCCTATCCCACTTTCGGCGGCAACACCGCCAACGCGAAGGCGGTTTTTTTACGCCTGTAGGATACGTACACAGCGGTTTATGCCGGGTATGCGTGGACTACAAGACGGTGTAACCGAAACAAGCGCGTCGTTTTCCGAAAGGACGATAGGAATACCCGGCAATTTTGCCCAATCCTAAAATCTATTTCGGAGTAACAGCGATGACCGCTATCAATGTCATGGGCGCACCTGCCCAGAATCCGCTACAGGCGCTTGCCCGCCTATTGCCATCTGGTAAACCTTCCCATATTCCCCTGACAACTGCCCGCAAGCACAAACGCCACGGTTCCGTGCAACTGGTGGTGAGTGACACCGGCCTGACTGCCTACGTGGACGGTTCCCCGGTGGCGTGGATTGTTCCCGGTTACCACCAAGGCCAAGCCAACAATGAGCCGAAACGCTGCGATTTCGTGGACGTGGCTTATTTCCGCAAAACTGACAACGGCGTGAACATGGAAACGGCTGATTTCCTCACGCTGGAAGAAGCTGTTTCCTTCATCAATACCGTGTTCAACGGCCAGGGGGGTGCGGCATGAGCACGGTAAAGGGCGGCATGATAGGCCAGCTTGAATTGCTGGCGACACAAGCATCTGAATTGCGCACCCTGCTGGAAGTGATGCAGGAACACATCATGGAAGATTCTTCCCTCACCATCGGCAACCTGACCAGCATAGCCACCAGGATTTCAATCCTGATGCAGGGCGGGGCGGATGACCTGATAAGAACCTGCCGCCAGCAAAAGGGGGCAGTCCATGAGTAAGCCAATCATCACCCCGACTGAAATCAGCATCGCCATGGTTGATCTGGCTCAGGCCGACTACGCCAAGGTGCTGGACTTCATCCGCCAACGCCAGGGCAACCACTCCACCCTTACCCCGGAGGAAAAGGCACACCGCCAGCAATCCGCTATTGTGGGTGACCTGAAACAGCTTTATGCGCTGGTGGAGACTGCCCGCCTTGCCGTGCTACACGTCAACGCCGATGAAACCGAACCCGCAGCGGAAGTGCTGCTGATGGCGTCCAACCAGCTTTCCGACCTGCTGGAAGTCCAGCAACTCAGAAGCAGGCAACTGAAAGCCATCGCCTACCCCGAAGGTGCAGAGGGGGGCGCGAACCATGAGTAAGCCCATCACCCAAGGGGCGGCAGTCGCCCCCCTGCAAAATGCCGTGCACAGGGCTGCCCGCATGGCGGCGACCTATGAAAAGGCAATGCTTGCCTGCCTGTGCCTTGCCAGCCAATACCGTGGCCGGGCGCAGGAATGCCAGCGGCTGGCGGCCATGTTCGACCGTGAAGCGGCGGCCAATGCCAACCTGTTGCAACTTTCCCTTGGCGAGAAATGGCGGCTTGAGGATGCAGGCCGGGAGGCGCAGCCATGAGCAAGGCCATCCAATGCACCGCCAGCTTTTACGGCTGTGAGCCGCCCGAAGATGTGCAGGCGGCGACCATCACCCTGCACCCGGACAATGACGGCAACGGGCTGTATGTGCGCATCCGTGACGATGGGGACGCTTCCCCGATGGCCGGTCTTGACCTGACCATAGGTCAGGCTGAACGGCTTGTGGAGGCGCTGAAATGGGCGCTGGTGGACGCGCACGTCAAACGTGTCACCGCCTACGCAAAATCGCGGGGGGCAAAGCCATGATGCAGCCAACCACTGAACAACGCCTTGACGCCCAAATCCGGCACGACTTGCGGCGGGCGCGTGGCTTCAAAAGTCCCCCGTACTGTAATACGGGGGGTTATGGGGATTCCAAAAATTTCAGCCACTTACAGAACACGCCCCAACCAACCGACATCAACGTGACGGCGGTTGACTGGCTGCGCGTGACCTGCACCGACCTGGACGGGTTCAACGCCACCATGGGTGATTTGACCGGCGACGGCGGCATACTGGACAGTGCGGACATGGATGTCCGTTGGGCTGAAAAAGGAATGCATGGCTATGAGAAATCCGCCTCCGTGCTGGTCTGGCGTGACAACGACTACCTGACGGTCGGGCATATCGCCTATGCCGAAAGCGGGCGCAACCGTGGCGGGCTGTTTGAGCTGACCGGCACCGGCTGCAAAGCCCTGCAACTGGAACACCCGGCCTTGTGGCTGGAACTGTTCGACCTGCTGCAATGCCACGGCTGGCGCATCTCCCGCGTGGATGTGGCGCTTGATCTGTCCGGCGAATACGCCAGCGAACACGGTTACACGGTGCCGAAACTGTTTGAGCAGGCCGTGAATTCTGGCCTGTTCCAGTCCGACCGGCTGCGCAACCCCAACATGAAACAGTCTTTCAGCATGGCGGGCGACTGGTCGCCCCTTGCGGTCGGCAACCTCACCCCGGCGACCTATGACCCGCTTGAGCACTGCCCTGCTGGGCTTACCGCCTACATTGGCAGCCGCAAGGCGGCGGATGACTTTTTCCGCGTGTACGAAAAAGGCAAGGAACTGCTGGGGGCGATGGCGGAACCGGACAACATCGACCGGGGATGGATACGCATTGAACACGAAATGAGCCGCAAGGCGTCCGGGCGGGAAATCCCCCTGGACGTGATGATACGGCCAGACCATCACTTTGCGGCCAACCGGGCAGGCGTCCGCGCCATCCTTGACCAGTTGCGCGAACACCAAGCCCTGCAAGCCGCCAAGGAATGGCAACGGGAACAGTTCAAACGGGAAAAATCCCTGCTGCTTTCCAAAAAGGTGCACTGGGCGCGGCATTCCTACGGGCGGCTGGTGCGCACCCTGACCGAACAGGGCTTCAGCGCAGAGGACATCATTGGATGGTTGTCGCGCACGGCAGGGCTGAAAGAGTTTGTCTTCGACCTGACGGAACCGCCAGCGGGCGCAAGCGGGGGATGCAGCCATGAATATGAATGACCTGCAACCACCGGCTGACCAGCCACCGGCAGGCGGCGGGCTTATGTCCGCAGCAGCCACCTACCTTTCCCGCATCGACTGGCAACAGGTGTTTGTCTTCGCCGCCAGATCGATGGCGGCGGCGGCGGTCGCCTACCTCACCTTCCAGTTCGCCCGCTACTTCCAATACTTCGGCGTGGGCGCGCTGGCCATGTCCGGCCAGTTCGCCATCAGCCTGTTCTTCCTGGCGGTGATCCTCAACCACACGGACGGCCTGCGCATCCTCACGGCGGCGCTGGGCTTGTTCCTGCTGGTCAACAGTTTCTAAGGGGCAACAACAATGAAAATTTCTGACCTGCTGAAAAGCAACCAAGACGACGGTGCGTTCCTGTTCAACGACAAGCAGCGCGCCATCAAGAACCACAAGCTGATGCAACTGGCCAAGGCGGCGACCTTCGGCCTCTACATGGTGGCCGTGTTCATGCTGTACGTGGCCGACGTGTGGGGCATCGGCTCCTTCATCGAGAAGAACAGCAACGAGTTCGTGGCGCTGGGCGTGTTCTCCGTCATCAGCTTTGTGCTGGCCTACTTCCTCGCCTCCAGCAAGGAAGCCGTGTACGAGGACATCGCCATCCACCGATCCGAAGGCTGGCAAGTCACCCTGCCCCAATACGCGGCCATGGGCTTGTTCCTCTCCTCCGGCATCCTGTTTGAGATGTTCAGCACCACCAGCAACCAGCAGCACATCGCCAACAGCGCGGCGGAATCGTCCAGCCTGATGAAGTCCATCCAGCAAACCGATGTGACCGTGCTGGGCAGCTCCAGCCTGACCGACAGCTACGCCAAGGCACAGGTGCGCATGGCCACCTGCCAGAAGAGGCTGGCGCAGGGAAAGGCCAAGGATTGCGTGGAGTCCCAGGCCAACCTGGACGCGGTGAAGGACAGCATGGCCATGGGCAACCGGCTGGCCATGGACGCCAGCAAACAGGCGGTCGGCAACAAGGTTGAGGGGATGCTGAAAGTCCGCGAATCCTTCGACAAGCCGATGTTCCAGGCGATGGCGAAATACGCCAACACCGACAACAACACCGGCATGGTGCTGGTGATTGCCGTGCTGATCTTCATCTTTGAATGCCAGCACATCATGGCGCTGTTCGCCTACGCCAATGCGCTGCGCCGGATCAAACAAAATGGCGGCGACAATGCACAGCCAGGACGCAATGAATATAGCCCTGCCTTTAATGCACCCCCTGCCCCATCGGTAAAACCGGCCAATGATTATCCGATCAACCCGGACAATTTCAAGGCGACGGTTGCGGGGCTATTCCAATCCCCAACGCCCGCAATTCGGTCAATGGGGCGCTGGCAGGATTCCATGCAGGACTTTATGCGCGCAGCCCCTTTCCATGCCGCCAACGCGCAGGCAAAAGCCACCACCGCCAGGAACAATGTTTCCGCCATTGCTGCTGACAAGCTGGATTCCATGCAGGACGGCTTGAATAAGGCGCAGGCTGAAAATGTTTTGATGGATGAGGCCGTTTTAAAAGCTGGTGGTTTTAAACAGCGCACGGATAAAACCTACCGCCAGGAATTGGCCGCAGGCGAAAAGGCTTTTTCCGATTCACCACTGGACAAGCCCCGCCCTGCCCCGCATTTAAGCGTGGAGGCGACCGTCAAACAAATCCAGCGTGAGGTAAAGGCCAGCGGCGCAAGCAGCCCTGAGACAATCCGGGCGGCGGTGTTCGACAGCTTTGCGGCCATGCCCAACCCCGCCCCCTTGGGTGACGCGGTGCTAAACCGCATTGCTGACAAGCTGGCGATCAACTGGACGCACACTGCCCCGCCTGCCCTGCCATCCCACCAGAAACCTGGCGGAACCGGCCTACACAACCCTGCCCTTGGCAAAAATGAGGCGGTATACCCCCTTCCACTGGCCGAAACCCGTACAACCTCCCCCTCTTCTCATACTGACAACGGGGTTGCACGGAACCTTGTCGAAACCTTGTCGACAACCCCGGAAAACCTTGTCGACAAGGTTCAACAAGGTCAGCCCGTACAACCCTTGAACAAGGCCATACAACCCCAGCAACAAGGCGAACAAAACACGAACAAAGCGCCATCCGACAAGGGTGGCGATGACATCAACAAGGTTCGTGACCATGCCTTGGTGCTGATCTGGAAGGGCGTCGACAAGGGTGAAATCAACCGGGTGAGCGTCTCCGACAAGGGTGCTTGCCAAGCCGTGCTGCGCGATAACGGCATTGGCAAAAGCAACACCCCTCGGCGCGACATTCTGGATTTTGTTTTCGACTCACTAAGCAGGGAAGGGGTTATCAGCCAAAACCCTGAATACACCGACCAAAAATGCGGAAAAGACAAATGGTTAATTAACCCAAACCGCTCCATTAAATACATCGATTAATTAAAACGGGGCAGGGGATTTAAAACCCTCTGCCCATTTAAAATAGGAGATAAAAACATGACTGATACCGACATCGACTTTGAATACCCAACCGTCACCTGCCCAGAATGCGGGGCAGAGCAAGAAGACTTTGACGGCTTTGGTTTCGTTTATTGCGGCCATTGTGGCCACTGCACACACCCGTCAAAAATCCGTGATGACCGTTCCGGCTGCTGGGCGTGCGAGTTGTGCGGCTTTCACGATCTGGATGATAGGGAGGTAATGACAGCATGACCGAAAACAGGCCCAATGGCATGACCGCCGCCGAGCGCAAAGAGGCGCAGCGGTCAAGGCGGCCATTTTGTCAGGTCAGGTTACTGGACTTGGTAGGGCAACA
>NZ_JAYMYJ010000092.1:0-2305 GCF_035668035.1 Candidatus Thiothrix phosphatis
AGGTGGGTCAGTTTTCAATTGATGGGGTGGGTCAGTTTTACATCGGTGGTGACAGGGCATCAAAAATGGCGCTGGGAAAATAGAAGGGGCGGGGCGTATATCGTTCATCAGTTGATTTGTCAGGGCGACAGTGTTTTAGAAGCGACCGGAATGGCAGAGGAATTGATAAGGAATCATATAGCCGAACTCCAAGGAAGACCAACGCCATATACGGTATTAGAAGGGGTGAAAGCCGACACGCTGCAAAAATGGTATTACGAATTCAAGGAAGAGCTTCAAAGGACGTTCCCGAAGGAATTATTTACGAAACCTGACTAGGTTGCATCCATGCGGAATAGAGGGGGATAAGTCAACATGGTGCGCATGGTAACAAACAGAGGAAAAACCTAATGCAAAGTTCAGAACGCCTTATCCGTTTACGTGCGGTTATCGAAAAAACCGGCTTATCAAAAACCAGCGTTTACCGTTTAGCAAATGACCCGAACAGCGACTTTCCGGCAGCAGTTCGACTGTCACAAGCGGCTGTAGGCTGGCGTGAATCTGAGGTTGATGCGTGGATTCAATCTCGGAGGGTAGCGGCATGATGACCTTGCAGCAACACATGCTCGAAAACATCGGCGTATCAATCGACAACCCGGTTATTGATGGCACTTGGCACAACGGGCGCGGCAAAGGTCGGGATAAGGTCGGCTATGTAGGGCATTACCTACCCAAAGGTTTACTAATCCGCTATCACAACCACAAAACCGACGAGATCCACGTATGGAAGGAATGGGACGGCGGGCAGGGTGAGTATATCGACCCGCTCGAATATCGGCGCAAGCGGGAAGAGGCGCAAGCTAAAGCGGATGCAGCGGCGCAACAGGCGGAACGCGAAAGGCTGGCATTGCTGGCAATTCTGCAAACGGTCATTACTGAGTCAGTGCCAGCATCACACGACCTTCCATACCCATTGGGTAAGCGAATCCTCGCACTCGCAGCACGGCAGGCCACCAAACGCTATGAGCTTGTACCAGCGACCGCAGAGAGCAGGGCGCAGTACATCACCCCTGATGATTTGCTGATCCCGGTATACAGCCACACAGGGGCGTTGCAGGGCATCCAGCAAATTACCAGCACCGGCTACAAGCTGATGCGTGGCACGTTCAAGGACGGGCTTTTGTGGATCGGGGGCGGCTTGTCTACTGGTGAGACTCCAAACCGGCTTTACATCGCTGAGGGCTGGGCTACCGGCGTAGCGGTACACATGCGCACCCGTAATCCTGTTGTGGTGGCGTTTGCGACAAGCAACCTACTGGCGGCGGGCAAGTGGGCGCGTGACCGTTGGGAGAATGCAGAGATTGTCTTTGCAGTCGACAACGACCTTGGCAGCAAAATCAGGGTAGGGGGGCGCGAAATCGAAAACCCCGGCAAGCATTACGCAGAGCGGGCGGCGCTGGCGGTGAATGCCGCAGTGGTTACGCCCCCAGGCAACGAAAAATCAGATTGGAACGACTGGCATACAGCACAAATCGCGGGCAAAAAAATACCCGACCTGCTGTAACAGAGTCGGGCTTTCAAAATCATTTAGTGAGTTCATATTGTACCATGACAGCAGAAACTATCAATGCAAAATCGGCAGGGCTGGGCGGAACCGTTTTTGAATTTCCGGCAGGCTCCAAACGCCAGCAGGCCGAGCCATCCAAAGAACCGGAACCGGCAAGCCACAAGCTGGACTTATTGAAGCACCTTCCAGACGGTGCTTTTAAGCAATACGTTTTCGACGTGGCGCAGATGTGCAGCATCAACCCGTCAACAACCATGCTTGTTGGACTAGGCCTTGTGTCGAGCGTAGCCAGCCGAGCATTTGCTATTCAATACCCCAACGGTGATTTATTGCCGTCAGGCGAGTACGTGGCAGGCGGCGGCGTTCCTGGCGACGGCAAGAGCCGTGCACTAAAGGCTTTTCAGTATCCAATTTTTCAGGCGCACAAAAAAGCTGTGCAGGACTGGCATAAGCGCGAAGCAGAATTCAAGGAAGACCCTGAAAATGAAGGGAAAAAGTTCAAAGAGCCGTACCCGACACGCATCTTTGTTACTGACTCAACTGTAGAAGCGCTGGAGCCTATCCTTGCCGAGTCGGGCGGCAACTTCTCGCTTGTCAGTGCAGAACAGGCCGTAATCAATACCCTGATAGGCGCAAGCTATGGCGGTGAAGGGCGGAAGAATAACAATGATTTGCCGCTGAAGGGGTTCAACGGGGAATATCATTAGGGCGACCGCATATAAATTTGCATTGAAACAATGCAGTTAGCGACACTACTGG
>NZ_JAYMYJ010000093.1:0-47793 GCF_035668035.1 Candidatus Thiothrix phosphatis
GGACTTTCAGTCCCTCTCGCAAACCCACCAGCTTTAGCTGGTGCGTTGTTTAGTGGCTATGTGATAGGCTACTTTGTATTTTACATCTTTGCGCGAAAAATTCACCAGGAATCCAAAGAATGCCATTATTACAGCATGGCAGACTATTTTCAGCACCATTATGGAAAAAACGCTGGCATCGCCATCAGTGCCCTCTCCATACTATCCGTGGGTGGCTGGATACTGACAAACCTGATTGCCGGAGGCATGCTGCTCAGTATCATTAGTGGCTGGCCAACATTATTCACCACCTCATTTCTTGCCCTTATCATTGCCCTTTACTTAATAAAAGGCGGGTTCAATGCCGTCGTCAAAACGGACATTATACAGTTCTATTCTTTAATCATCATTGGCTCAATCATTTCCATTGCCCTTTATCATGCAGACGGAAACCTGCCGCAAGCCAACATTTCCATCTGGGGAAGTGAAAGCTTACCTATAGGGAAAGTGATCTTCTTTATTTTTATTGGCTTATTGTTCCCCATGGGTTCCGTTGAATTATGGCAACGCGTTTATGCTGCGAACACCACCATGGATTATTTCAAGGCCACCACCATTGCCTCCGTATCATTTTTTATATTTGGCGGGATACTGTCCTTCATTTGTTACAAATTAATGCTAATGCAAAACCTTCAAAACATTGACCCTGAATTGAGGCTGGTGACAGGTGTCGCGGAGATCATGAATGGCATTCATCCTGCTTTGACCGCATTATGGTTTCTGGTCTTTTTTGCCGCCATTTTATCTTCGGCTGACACCTTCATGTACACAACAGCCGCTTCATTAGTACAAGACATATTGTTAAGGATGGGTTGGATAAAAGAAACAGCCGTCGTCAAATGGATAAGAATCAGCATCATCATGCTCGCCATCATTGGGACTGCTGGCTCTGTCATTTTCAAAGATATTGTGTCAGTGACATTTTATTTCTTGGGATTGACACTGATACTTTCCACCATCGCTTATGCTGTATGGATCACTGATAAACTGACAACTTGGGCATTGTTGCTTCCGATGGGGATTGGTTTTATTGCAAGCACTTATTCTGCCATCTCCCAAGGCATATCCATAACAACCTCAATGATTGCCTTGGTCGCCACCGTGGGCACCTTCATCCTTCAATTAATAGGCACCCACATCGCCAAACACTTTGCCCAAAAGTAATGGCTGCCAAGCTAACCCTAGAACCCCTGCACGCGACAATTTGCCTTGTGACCCTGCAAGCCATCAGCTTTTTTGTCGCGCACAGAGGAACACCCCCCTCCCGAGAAAGAGCCGTGCTCAGGTTTAGTTAACAGCACCTCTCCTAGAAATCAATTTCCAGATTGAGCTTGGTGGTGCTGTCAGTCTTGTCAATGGCACTAAGCGGAATATAGGTGTTGTGCGTGACTTCATGTTTCAGCACCACACCCACCTTATCCGTAATCGCATATTTCAGGTCGGTCTTGGCCCTGGAGGTGGTAAAGGAGCTGCCAGCCAGCACCACGATGCGCTCGCTGATACTGATGCTGTCCGTTATTTTTCCTTTATAGTCAACGGCAAAACGGCCAGCCGTTTCATCCAAGCCGTCAGTCCCGTCATTGTAATCACGGGAAATATAGGCAGCCCCAAGGGAAGCGGACAATTTATTCCGTTTGTTCTGGAACAGCTTTCTTGAATAGGCGGCACCGGCTGAATACTCAGAATCCAGCCCGGCAATCTTATCGCTTTCATAACCCACATAGCCAATCAGCGTATCTCTGGGGTTCAAGGCATATTCGGCTTTATAGGTGGCGGTGCTGGCGTTCTGCATTTCCGTTTTCTTTCTTCCCCGGCCTGCGGCACGCTCGCCGTAATCAGCGCTGCCCGCAATGGTATGCTTCCAATTGGTCTGCGGATCATAAACCAGGCTTAGGTCTGCATTACCCGACCCGGTATTGGTATTGCCTGTTATGGATTTAAGGCCAAATGAAAATGTCCCCGACCAGCCAGGTTTTTCCTCCTCGTCAGCCGCTGCCGCAACCTTTTTATCTTTGCCCTTATCCTTGGCCAGGGCATAACCCGGCATGGCGAAACTTACCAGGCAAAAGCCGCATAACAGGGCTTTCGGCACATTTCCAACAACATTATTTGCAGACACGGGCACCCTCCAATTTGTGATATTGAGCCTAATGCATACGGGAACCGATTCTAGTGACAGAACCCACCCCTCGAAAATAGCTCGCAACATTTCTTAACATTTCTCTTGTTGATTAGCGGGGCATGCCCAATCAAAAAACACTACTCAGCTTCAAGCACCTCCCTGTCCCGCTGCAATCCTGGCGACGAGGGAATCCAACCCTGGCAGCACCAACTCCAGCTCATCGGCGTGCTTGCGCCATTTTTCGGGGTGCGGCGTCGACAAGGTCATGCTCGACACCGGCAAAGTGTCCGCAACATGCTGATCCACATTGTCATGCCAACGCCAATCGGCAAAGCGGGCGATGTCCCGCACCGTTTTGCCCGGCTCCTGGATCAGGTCGGCATAATTCACCCGCAGCCAGTCGCTGGCTGGCAGCTGTTGCAGATCGTCCAGGATGCGCTCGTTGGTGAAACGCCACTGGCGGGCGGCGATTTCCACCAATGGCCGGGAATGCAGCTCCCGCCAGCCGGGGATCAGCATGAAACACCAAGTGCGGTGCGGCCAACCCGGCAACCGGGAATAAAAGCTGAAGCGGCGCGCGCGCCAGCCTTCCAGCATGCTGCTGATGTTGCCGCATGGCTCGCGGTACAGGAACAGGAAACGGGCACCGGGAAATGCCGCTTTCAGGAAGGGGATCCGCAAGGCGTTCTTGGGGGTTTTTTCCAGGAAGCGCACGGCGGCGGGGCGCATTTCGGGCGGCAGGGAAACATAGGTCTGGCCGTCGTGGTCCCGCAATTGCCGGGTAAAGCGTTCACGCAGGCTGGCGACGGCCTCCGGTGCAGCGTCCGCCGCGCCCAGGCAATTCGACCCATAGCCATGCGCCGCCGGATGCAAGGCCGGGATGCCTTCCACCACTTCATGGCTTTCCATGCCGATCGTCCACAACTCCGGGAAGCGCGACAAGGTTTCGAACAGGAGCGTGCTGCCCGAACGGGGGGCAGAAACAATGAACACTGGCCGGTCAAATTCAGGCGGTGGCACGCTGGCGGCGTTGTTGGCGGCGGCGCGGAAAACCCTGGCGCGCAACTGCAACAGGTGCTGGTCCAGGCGCTTGCGCTCATCCGCTGGCGGCTCCAGAAAGCAAAGGATTTTTTCCGCCGCGTATTGGCTGTCTTCGTGCAAATGCCGGTTCACAACCGGGACAATTTTTTCCCGGAAATCCAGCAGCAAATCCTGATACGCCAATTCGCCCGCCAACCCCCGCCCAAAGCGGGCAAACGCCACTCCCCAGCCATGCCGGAAGGTTTCCACATTATCGGTGAATTCCGCCAATACCGCCTGCGGCAAGTCAGCGCGCCCGCCATCCGCCAACAACTGGTTGGTCAGATCATTGATTTCTTCCGGGTTCAACAGGTTCAGCATCGGCTCACCCTCCTTGCCGGGTGCGGCGGTTAACAGGTTCTGCCGCTGGCAGACGCGCGGTTATCGGCTCAGTCCCCAAACCGGTACTGGAACAATGCAATATCCGTCTCGAAATGCTCCGCCACCATCCGCCGGGTGCGGTCGTTGTAATACGTGCGGTAATCATGGTGGCTGCTCTTGTTCAGGTGCGGCAGCGCAGCTTCCACGCCTATTTGCTGGCACACCTGCTGGAAATCCTGCGGCAGGCTTTCATAACGGCCCACAAAATCCACCAGCAACTCGCCCTGCCCATCGGCGATGGCTTCATACTGGTATTTCAGCCCGCCTTTGGGGTAAGGCCTGGGCGTGGCGACCACCCATTCCAGAAACGGTTCGAAACCACCCATGGACTTCACCAGCTCATGACGGATGTGGGTTTCCTCCCGCAGGATGAAATGGTACATCGACACCTGCCAGTCCCACGGGTTGCGGACAAACGCAAACTTGAAGTAACTGCCAAAGCTGTCCCCCGGCAATTCCTTGCGCGCATCCTGGGCGGTCGCATGCAGCAGCAGCGATTCCCAGATTTCGTAAAAAGGGTTGGGCTTCCCCTTGATGGACACAGGCGGGCGCGGAATGCGGAAGCGCTCCGGCTCCTCGCAATACGGGCCGAGCGCCTTGCGCACGCTGATGCCTGCGGTTTTCGCAATATGGAAAAAGATGAAGCGGTGGCTATGGGAAATGAGCATGTGGTCAGGCGTCCCGTGGTGGTAATGACGCCAAGGACTGCTGGGCAATCCTGAGGGCGGCGGCGGGGGTGGGAATCGCTTCTTCCGCCGCCAAATCCAGCAGCCGTTGCAAGGCTTGCCGGACATGCCCGCTGACGTTTTCCGTTGTCTGCGCCAGCGTCCAGCCGCATTCCTCCAGCCCGCCGACCGCCATGGCCCCACCGATGTTCACCACGTAATCAGGCACATACAGGATATTGCGTTGCTGCAACAGGTTGATGGCGTCAGGCTCGGCCAGTTGGTTATTGGCCCCACCGACCACGGCGCGGCATGCCAACTGGGGAATGGTGCCTTGGTTCAGCACGCCCCCCAGCGAACAGGGCGAGAAAATGTCACAGTGGGTGGCGTATGCTTCCGCAGGCGGGATGAACCCGGCTGTCGGCCATTCACTGGCGACGCGGCGAACCGCCTGCGCATCCACCTCCGTGAACAGCACCTGCGCCCCGGCGGACAACAGCCGCCCGATCAGCGCGCCGCCAACACTGCCAGCACCCTGCACCAGCACCTTGCGCCCCTTCAAATCAGAGCTGCCGAACAAACGCTGGCAAACAACTTCGATGCCGGTGAAAACACCCAGTGCGGTGAAAAATCCGGCGTGGGCGGACGAATCCCCCGCTGCCACATAATTCCCTGCGGTGGCGGCGATAATGTCCATGTCCTGCGCCGAAGTCCCCACATCCGGGCCGGTCAGGAACGAGCCACGCAACTGCGCCACCAGGCTCCCGTAGCGGCGCAGCAACCCGTCCCGCTCCGCAGGGTCGAAGCCTTCCGGCAGGGCGATCACCGCCTTGCCGCCGCCATTGGGGATTTGCGGGATGGCCAGCTTCCAGGTCATGGCTTCCGCCAGCCGCAAGGCATCCTGCAAACCGGCAGTCCAGTCGGGGTAAACTTTCATGCGGGTGCCACCTGCGGCGGGGCCGGCAAGCGTGGAGTGGATGGCAATAAACAGCCATGCCCCCGTCTGCTGATCATAACGGACTACGACATTTTCGCCGCCCCATTGGCGCAACAGCGCCTCCACCTTGCCGTCGCCACCCATCACAGGTTCCCCAATACATTCGCAGACAAAAAATTACTCATAAGGTATTCCCGGTTTTTGCCAGTCCTGGCCGTCGGGGGGCGCGCGCCGGTTTGTTCCGGTTGCTCAGGGTCAGCCAGATAAGCGGCCAGCCGCGCCAAGCCTGGTTCGATTTCCTGTGCCGCGCAAGCGAAATTCAGCCGCAGGAAGTTATTGTCCCGCTCCTGAAAATCGATGCCCGGGCTGGAGCTGATGGCGTGTTTGCGCGCCAGCTCCAACGCTGCCTGCATCGCATTGCGCCGGGAACCGGACACATCCAGGGTGGTGAAGAAACCGGCTTCCGGACGGGAAAGCAGCTTCAACCCCTGCTGTTTGGCGGCACGTTCAAAGATAGACCAATTGCTGATCAGCATTTCCCGGTGCTTGTTGACTAGGCTGTCCCAATGTTCCAGCAGCCTTTCGGCAAGCACTTGGCTGGGCAGGCTGGTGCACATGTTCAGGATGGCCTTGATGTTCGTCATCAATTGCATCTGGGGTTCCGGCACAATCAGGTAACCGACCCGGAAACCCGCAATCGCCAACGATTTGGAAAAGCTGTTCAGCACCAGATGCCGGTCAGAAAAACGGATGGCGCTGGGGATAACCGCCTCACTCAACGCCAGTGGCTGGTACACCTCATCAAAAATGACCGGGACGCCCAGGCTGGTGACGGCTTCCAATTCCTCTTCACGCAAAAAGGCACCATACGGGTTGCTGGGCGAATTGATGATGATCGCCTGCGTCTTTTTGGTGATCAGCTCCGGCAGGCGTTCAATGTCGATACGCCGATCCTCCCGCAGCGGAATGAAGCGGAACTTGGCTTCAAACACCTGCGCCAGAATCTTGTAGGCCGGGTAACAGGACTCCGGCAGCAAAATTTCACCGCCGGACTCCACCAGCATGGCGAACGCAATGGTCAGGGCACCGGACGCGCCATCGGTGATGCAGACCCGTTCCGGCGAGAGCTCGTAGTCAAACTTTTCCGCATAATAGCGGCACACCGCCTGCCGCAAGCTCATCAAGCCATTGATGTCGCCGTAGCTGACATGATTGCCCAATTGCTCATTGGTGAGCGGAATATCCAGGTAGGCAAAGGGGTTGAAGGTCGACACCCCCTTGCCAAAATTGACAGGCTCCAAACCGCGATGGTTTGCCCTGGCGAACACATCCATCACCTTGTCCATCGCCAAGGGGGGATAAAACCTGTAATTTCTGGAAGTCACGCCCAGCCCCTCCCTTACAAGGATGAACCAAGATTGGCGATCACCCGGTCACCCATTTCGCTGGTGGACACC
The DNA here is from genome assembly GCF_035668035.1 of Candidatus Thiothrix phosphatis. NCBI lineage: Bacteria > Pseudomonadati > Pseudomonadota > Gammaproteobacteria > Thiotrichales > Thiotrichaceae > Thiothrix > Candidatus Thiothrix phosphatis. The sequence goes on from NZ_JAYMYJ010000093.1 coordinate 6,682, forward strand.
AGCGTGCAACCGTTCTCGTAAAGGTCGGCAGTGCGGTATTCCGCCAGCGTCTTCTCGACTGCCGCCTCAATCAGCTGCGCGGCCTCTTCATGCTTGAAGGTGTGGCGGCACATCATCGCAACCGACAGGATGGTTGACAGCGGGTTGGCCTTGTTCTGCCCAGCGATGGTCGGCGCGGTGCCGCCAATGGACTCGTACAGGCCAAAACCGTACTCATTGATGCTGGCGGATGGCAACAAGCCAATGGAGCCGACCACACCCGCGCCCAAGTCACTGAGGATGTCGCCAAACAGGTTGGAGCACAGCAGCACGTCAAACCCGGTCGGTTGCAGCACCATCTGCATCGCCATATTGTCGACCAGGATGTCCTGGCAATCGACATCCGGGAAATTCATCGCCTCTTCCTTCAGCACGGCGCGCCAGATGCCGAAAATGTCGATCAGCACATTGCCCTTGTGCACCAGGTGCAGCTGTTTGCGGCGTTGACGCGCCACTTCCAGCGCTTTGCGGGTGATGCGGCGCATTTCGGTTTCGTGGTAGTACATCGCCTGTTGCGCCCAACGGCCTTGCTTGTCGAAGCCGCCGGAGTAGTCGCCGTAATAGATGTCGGAAACCAGCTCGCGCACGATCATGATGTCAGTGCCCTGCACACGCTCGGGGCGCAGCGGCGAAGCGAAGCTGATCTGCGGGTAAGCGCGGATCGGGCGCAGGTTGGCGAACAGGTCGTAACGCTTGCGCAGGATGCCGATCGGCTCATTGCTGACCGCGCCGAACAGAATCCCGGCGTTGGGGTTGGTTTGCAGCTCGTCGCACAATTTCTGGGTGGCCGCATACATCGGGTAGCCGGTTTCCGCCTGCACGGATTCGCCGACCTGATGCTGGGTGATGTCCACATCCAGGTTGTACAGCTTGCAGACCGCACGCAGCACACGTTCGCCTTCACGGACGATTTCAGGGCCGATACCTTCACCCGGCATGCACAAAATCTGATATTTGCTCATGGTTGTTGTCCTTGTCTTGATTAGTCGGTGATGTAACCGGCCACAGCGGTTTTGGCCGCCACGATCGGGGAGGCCAAGTAAACGCCGGAACCTGGGTTGCCCATACGGCCCTTGAAGTTGCGGTTGGTGGTGGAGAGGCAGACTTCCTCGTCGCCCAACACGCCGCCGTGCGCGCCGTAACAGGCTTTGCAGCCGGGGGATTCGATCACCGCGCCGCTGTCCATCAGGGTCTGCATCATGCCGCGCTCCAGCAGTTCGCGGTAAATGCGCATGGAGCCAGGCACCACGATCAGGTTGATGCCGGGGGCCGCTTTCTTGCCGCTGATTTCACGGGTGAAGGCTTCCAGGTCTTCCATCTTGGCGCCGGTGCAGGAACCGACATACACCTGATTGACCTTGATCTTTTCGCTCTTGGCCTGTGCGATGGTGCGGGTGTTGTCCGGGCGGTGCGGGTACGCCACCATCGGGGTGAGCTCTTCAGCCTGATAGAAAATTTTCTGGCTGTATTCGAAATCCGGGTCGGTGGTCACTTCATCGAAGCTGTCGCGGCCGGTTGCCTTGCGCAGGTATTCACGCGCGGCGTCGTTCATCGCCATAATGCCGTTTTTGGCACCGCCTTCCACGGTCATATTGCACAGCGTCATGCGCTCTTCGGCGGACAGGTTCTCAATGGTGGAGCCGGTGAATTCCAGCGTCTTGCCGGAAGCGCCCGCCATGGTGATGTCGCCCAACAGGCGCAGGATAATGTCCTTGGCCATCACGCCTTCCGGCAGTTTGCCTTCCACGCGCACTTCGATGACTTCCGGCACGCGGAACCACAGCTTGCCGGTGCGGAACACATTCAGCATGTCCTCCACGCCCACGCCGCTGCCGAAGGCATTGAACGCGCCGTAAGTGACAGAATGGGAATCGGTGCCGAGGATCATCTGCCCCGGCAACACATGGCCGCGCTCACACATCATGATGTGGCAGATGCCGTAGTTCTGGCCGTAAGGGTAATACTTGCTGATGTCCTGTTCGCGGGCGAAATTGTCCATCGCAATCGCCAGATGGCGGCTGCCTGCATCCTTGGCTGGCACCAGGTGATCCTGGAACAGGGCGATGCGGGTCGGGTCCCAGACGCGGGCGTCCGCACCGAATTCCTTGTAGAAATACTTGCGGATGATTTGCAGGGCCGGGTCATGGGTGAAGCACATGTCAATGTCGGCTTCGAGGAAATCGCCGGTGGCGACCTGCTCACGGCCACTGGCGCGGGCCATGATCTTGTGCGTCATGCTTTGGGGGATGTTGCTCATGTTACGTGTTCCTATCCTAATCCGTTCAGGCCAGTTCGCCAGCGGCGATGCGCTGCTTGGTGTAGTTGGTCAGGCCGCCCGCGTTGATGATCGGCCACAGCGGGCCAAAGTCGCCAAAGGTGTATTGCTTGTCCCCGACCTGGAAGTAACGCCCTTCCACATTGACGGTCACTTCCTGGCCGACAATGCCTTCGTCATACGGGTGGTCGTAGATGATCGGCAGGATCACGCCGAGATTGACGCAGTTGCGGAAGAAAATGCGCGCAAAGCTGCGGGCGATCACCACTTTGGCACCTGCCAGCGCCAGCGCCATCGGCGCAGTCTCACGGCTGGAACCGCAGCCGAACTCTTCCCCGGCGAAAATCACCGTAAAGGGGGAGCGGCCAGTGGCCGGGTCGACGAATGGCGGGTTGGCCTCATAATCGATCAGCGCAATACGGGCCAGCGCTTCATCATCGCCGAACGGTTCAAAACGCCCTGGCGACATCACATCCGTATCGACGAAATCACCGCAATAAAAAGCTTTTCCAGTAATTATGTTTTCCACACTAATGCCTCGTATCAAATCATTGCTTTCAATAAAATCCCTGCATCGGCGCGGCGTCAGGCGAGGCCACGGCCAGCAAAGTAACGGCGGATGTCATCGCCGTTCATCCAGGTGTTCTGCGACTTGGCGTATTCCAGCAGTTCGCTGGCCAGCTGGTCGGACGGGGGCAGGCCGATCTGCTCCAGAATGTAATGCGCGTTGTATTTGCCGCTGGTGGGCGTGACCACCACATCCTGCACCCGGCCCAGTTCACGCGCCGCAATGCTGGAAAACACCGCATCCTCAAACTCAATGCCCAGTTTGCGCGCTTTCAGCACGGCGGCGGAATGCGTGCCTGCGCCGGTCGCAAACGCTTGTTTGCCCACCAGGGGCATGGACGGCATGATGGCAATATCGGCGTATTCCGACCATTTTTCGCAGTAAGGCTGAATCGCCGCCAAGTTGTATTTCTCATTGCCTGCCTGATGCAGCAGCATAATGACCTGCTCCAGCGGGGTGTTGCCTGCCCGTTCGCCAATGCCGAGGAAGGTGCCGCTGATGGTGTCCGCCCCGGCGGAGGCAGAGGCCAACGCATTGGCCACACTCAAGCCCTTGTCGTTATGGCCGTGCCAGACCAGCTCGACATCCTGGCCGGACTGTGCAATCCGCTCCATGTAGAACTCGGTGATCCTGGCGGCACCATCCGGGGTGCAGTCGCCGACCGTATCGCAAATGGCCAGATCCTTGACGCCTGCATCCAGCGCCAGTTTGATGGCACGGTCCAAATCCTGCGGCGGCGCACGGGTGCCGTCCTCCAGGGAAATGCCGAAGTCGGTGTTGTTGTCGTTCAGGAACTTGCCCACTTGCGGGATGCGCGCCAAATTGGCTTCGAAATCCCAACCTTCCACTTTGCGGCGCAGCGGGCTGGTGCCAATGAACATTTCCGCCCGCACCCGGTTGCGGGGACAGGCTTCGTTCAGGGCGACAATCGATTCCAGATCCTGAACCGCAAGGCGTGACAGGAACGTCGGCAACACATCATAGCCTTGTTGCTCCACATGCTTGAGCAGCACCAAGCATTCCTCATACTCCTGCGGGGAAACCGCCGGGTAGCCCAACACGATGCTGTAAGTGCCGGTCTTGATGCTCAGATCCAGCAGTTCCTTGCGCTCTGTCAGCGAGGGGCGGCGGATGAAGGCGGCCTGCATGCCGTCGCGGATGTCGTCATCAATCCGCACGGTTTTCAGGTGAGCCGGTGGCTGTGCATTCCAGCTATACAAATAATCGTTAAGGTTTTCTTGGCTCATGGGTTTGCTACCTCCTTGCTTGTTTGTGTGACCCAGTTGTCTCCGGCATAACCCAATTCCCGCAACAACTCACCAGCGATGTCATCAAATTGCTGTTGCTGCGCGGCCGAGAGTTCCTCCTGCCAGTTGCCAGCTTTGCCCTTGCGGTAAAAGCCAGGGGGCATCTTGTATTCGGAAGAGGCGGATTTGCGCGAGCTTTGTAATTTTTCAAATGCCTGCTGTTCCAGAATGTCACCCACCTGGGCTTCGGTTATCGGCAGGTTGCAGAAATCGAACACTTTTTTCAGGGTGGCAACGCCATCTTCCAACAGGTCTTCGTAGCGTATTTCCAGGTATTGCCCGGCGAAACGGCTGGCGACCTGCGCTTGCCGCACTTTTTCATCCCAACGGGTAGCCGCTTTCTGCATGGTGTCGGTCTGGAACCAGAAATCCCGCGCCGCCGCCATCATCGAGGTCGCCACGTCGCGCCCGTCACGGATGATGTGGATAAAACGCGCATTGGGCAGCAGGGTCTGGATGGTTTCGACATGCTCCGAATAAGACGGGCGCTTGTCGAGCACATGGGTGGCTTCTGGCTTGGTGGCCAGCGCACGTTCGTAGGTCTTGTAGATGAAATCCTGCAAGAAACCGTGAAACTCCTGCTCCGTCCAGAACAGGTTCAGGCCAGGGCGATGCGCGTTTTCCACCTCATGCCGCCAAGTTTCCATCCACTGGCCGATGTAGCGGTCAAACAGGGTCAGCTCGACCGAGGTGCACACCTGCGGATGCTCGCCCAACATAATCTGCAACCAAGTGGTGCCACTGCGCGGCGCGCCGATAATGAACAAAAACTGCTTGTCTTGAATCGTACTGCTCATCTGTGTCTTCCATTCGCCTGTTCAGGAAATGCCTTGTGGCAGCATTTCCGCCGCATCGATATAAACATTCACCAGGGTCGGGCCTTTGCGCGCGCACATCGCCCGCCAGTCCAGCGCGGCGAAATCCGCCGGTTCACGCACGGTGACGCCTTGCGCGCCCATCGCCTCCGCCAGTGCCGCGAAATCCACCGGCGGCACATCCAGCTTCACGGCGGCTTCACTGGTCTGGCTGTGACGGTTTTTCACCATCCCCAACGCCTGGTCATTCAGCACCACGAAAATCACCGGCAGTTCTTCGCTGACCGCCACGGTGAGTTCCTGCCCATACATCAGGAAGGCACCATCACCGATCACCGCCACCACCGGCGTGCCACGCGCGCCCATGGCAATGCCGACCGCCGTGCCGGGGCTGCTGCCCATCGACGACTGGCCAAACAGGATGCGGTAGTTTTCCGGATGCTGTTGGAACAGGTAATGCGCCGTCCATGGCAGGCTGTTGCCAATGTCGATCATGAAACGGGTTTCCGGCGGGCAATGCGTGGCCAGCTCGTGCATCAGCCGCTGCGGCTTGATGGGGCAACTGCCGTCCTGCATCAGCGCTTGTTTCTGCACCTTGATCTGGGCGGGGACGCCGCCCCGTTCGCGCGCCGCCAGCCGTTGCTCCAGCATTGGATTGGCCGGGACGCCAGCGGCCTGCAACCGCCCGATCAGCTCGCGGAACACGCGTTTGACCACGCCCCGGACATGCAGGCGCGCCATCGGTGCCCGGGTGAAAAATGTCTCGGTGGGGTGGATATGGACCAGACGGTCGTTCAGCACACCCGCATCCCAGGCACCGGTCGCCGCCTGGGTCAGGCTGGTGCCGACCGCCAGCAGCAAATCCAACGGCTCATCCAGCACCTGGAAAGCGCTGGGGTGGCCCCACAATGGCCCGAAAATCCCCCGCGCCAATGGGTGGTAGGGGTCGACCCAGGCACGCCCACGCACGGTGGTCATGATGGGGGCATCCAACATTTCCGCCAGCGTCAGGATTTCCTCACTGGCTCCTGCGCATTCATGCCCGACCAGCAATGCCACCCGACCCTTATTGCCCACCACGGTCTCAATTTCTGCCCACAGTTTTTCCAACGCTGGGGCTTCCACGAAATCCGGCTGGCTACCCAGCAAGGCACCCAGGCCGGGGTAGGCAATGCTGTCCGACTGCGCCGGGGCTTCCAGAATATTCGGCGGGATGGCCAGATGCGCCACGCCCCGCACCGGCCCCTGCAGGGCGGCAGTCATGGCGGCGGCGACCTTGCCTTCCAGTTGCAACGGCGTGGTGACGACGCTGTTGTAGGTGGTGCAATGCTGCAACATGCCAGTGGCATCGATAATGTCCGGGAAATAGGCTTCATACGGCGAGGATTCCTGGATGGCACCCAACCCGAAAGCGTGGGTGACCGCCTGCCCGCTCAACACCAGCACCGGCAGGTGCTCGGAATGGGCGGAGGCGATCCCTGTGATGGCATTGGTGATGCCCGGCCCAGCAGTGGCGCAGCAGACGCCCAGCTTGCCAGTTTCACGCGCATAACCGGCGGCCATGAAGGCGGCACCGCTTTCATGCCGGGTCAGCACCGCGCGCGGCCCGCCCCGTTTGGCGCTGCGTGCCAGCGCCTCATACAGGCCGATGACGTGTACGCCCGGAATGCCAAAAACGTATTCAACGCCCAGCAACTCCAGGTAATCGACCAACAGGTCGCTCAGGGTTCGGGAGTTCGTGCGCTTCTGCGCCGCTGCCGGTTGTGCAGGGATAGGGGTTGTCATTGTCGCTCACAAATCCTGGTTAAAAACGGTTGTCCGCCAGTGCACCGCTGCTGCGGGCGTCCCGGCGCTATTTATTCCTCGCCAGCTGCAATGGGGTGCAGGTAGCGTTTGCCCGGAATCTCCAGCCTGCGTTGCGCCATGCCACTGAGCGCCTCCAACACCGCCCGGCGGGCGTACATGGCCGTGGTGTAGCCGGGGTCCAGATGCGGGGCGACTTCCACGATGTCCATGCCCACCACCTGGGTTTCATGGCAAATGCGGCGGATGGCAGGCAGCAGTTCGCGCGGGGTCAGGCCACCCGCTTCCGGTGTGCCGGTGCCGGGCGCAAACGCCGGGTCCAGCACGTCAATGTCAATCGACAGGTAAATGTATTCCGGGCCGTCCAACGCTTCCTCGATGGCTTTTTCCAGCACCGCCGCAAAGCCAATGCGGTCGATTTCCGCCATGTAGTGCGTGCGCATGCCGCGTTCGCGCATCCATGCCATCAGCTGTTCATCCGGCTGGGCGAAACTGTGCAAGCCGACCTGCACGAAGTTCTTGCCGGGAATATGCTCATCCTCAATCAAACGGGCGACCGGCGTGCCATGCGACGCCAGATGCCCGAGAAAGCTGCTGGAACAATCCGCATGGGTGTCGAAATGCACCACCCCGACCTTGCCGGGGCCGTACACGTCGGCAATCGCAGCCGCGTTCGGCCACAGGATGGAATGGTCGCCGCCAAGGATGATCGGCACCGCGCCGATTTCGGCCACTTCCCGCACCATCGCGCGGATCGGTTCCATCGAGTTGTCGATGCTGAACGGGTCTACCGGCGCATCACCGTAATCCACCACTTTCAGGGTGGCGAAGGGGCGCACCCGGGTGTCCGGGTTGATCATGGCGCGCGGGTTGTGCCACAGGGTGCGTTCATCACAACGGATGTAACGCGGGCCGAACGCAGCACCTCGCTGCCCGGAGGAGCTGTCCACCGGCGCGCCGAGGATGGCGACATCCACCTGCCCGGCTTTCAGGTCTTCCTGGTTCATGCACAACGGCACGCCCATGAAGGTCGGGATGCCCGCATAATGCGGCAGGGCGCGGAAGCGTTGCAGGTCGATCGGCCCCGGCTCCCGGGCGGGATTGCGCTGGGGAGGGCGCTCCTGTTTCCAATCGCCGCCGAGGTCGTTGCTCATGCGCCATCCCCCGCATCAGCCACCAACGCCGCACGTTTCAGCAGTTGATAGATTTCCAGTGAATAGTTGTTGGCGTTGGGGAAGCGCTTGTTGGTCAGCAGTTGCAGGCTCCAGCCATACTGGTCAGCAAAGCGGTGCAGGATGCCAACATCGCCGACCGAACTGGAAAAGCCGATCAGCAAACGGCCACCGGGCTTCACATAACGGCCACCGTCACGGAAGTAGGTTTCGATCGCGCCATAGCCCGGATCGTGCATGGCGAGGATTTCCAGGCTGCGGTCGTCTTCCGATGCCTTGTCGATCACTGCGACATAGGGCAGGTTGGCAAACACCAAGTCAAACTGTTCCTCATCCGGCAGCGCGGCGAACATGTCGCCCGCATACGCCTGCACCTTGTCCGCCACGCCGTGCAAGCGGGCGTTTTCCAGCGTGTTGTCAATGGCATGGGGGTTGATGTCAGCGGCCACCACCCGGCTGGCACCTTTCATGGCGGCGATCACCGACAGCAGGCCAGCGCCGCAGCACATTTCCAGAAACGTTTCGCCCGCCCGGATGGGGATCTGGCGGATGTAGAAAAAAGTGTCCTTGAACAAGGTCGGCGAGAACACGGTCGGGTAGGCGACGAATTCCATCTCCTGCCAAGTGAAGGGCTGTTTTTCCTTGAAGGTGCGGCTTTCCGCCAGCAGCCGGTTGGTGAACGCCACAAACTGGCTGCGGTCAGGGCGCGGCACCAGCCCCGCCTGCTGGAAATGCCTGAAATAGGCACCGACCAGATTCATATCGACTGGCGGCGCGCTTAGGCCCGTACCTTGCAAACCGGCGCGGGCGTTGGCATCGTCAAACGCCGGTTTCTTGCTGAAGATATTGTTGGGCATGCGCTCAATCATCTTCAGGTACTTGTACAGGCTGTTGTCCGGTTCCTGTTTGGCGCGTTTGCCCACTTCCTCAAACCAGTCCGCCACGGACACCTGCGCCAGCGGATAACCGAGCGAAGCAATCTTTTCAAACAGGCTGACCCAAGATTCCGCTTGCGGGTTGGTCAGGTGAAAGGTTTTGCCAAACGAATCCGCTTGCTGGGAAAGCGCCACCAACGCAGGGCAGGCGTAATCCACCGGCACGAAGTTGATTTCACCCTCCACCGCCGGGTATTGGTTCATTTTGACGACGCCTTCGAAAATCAGGTAGAGAAAGTCGTCAAAATTGCCAATCACGCCATCACGGCTATGCCCCATCACCCGCACCGGGCGGTAAATGCTGGCGGGCAGGCCACGGGCGATCGCCTGGTGCACCAGTTGCTCCGCCACCCACTTGCTCTGGGTATAGCCGTTGCGCTGCAACGCCGGGTCGACCGCATCCGTTTCCAACACCCGCTCAGTCGGCTGGTTAAAAACGATGCCCATGGTCGAGACGTAATGCAACGGCTTGGTGCGCTCCAGCCCGGCCAACCGCAGCACTTCCTGCGTGCCCTGCACATTGGCGGCCCTGGCCTGCGCATAAGGCGTGACGATATTGACGGCGGCGCCATTGTGGTAAATCGCCTCCACCGCCGCACCCAAACTGGCGAAAGCAGCCGCGCCCAGCCCCAAGCGCGGCTGCGCCAGATCGCCGCATACCGCGACAATCCGTTCTCGCCATTCCGGTTTCCACAAGCCGTAAAATTGCAGATGCTCCTGCAAACGCTGCGCCGCTGCGGCAGCGTCCGCCGCCCGCACCAGGCAATGCACCGTCGCTTGGGTGGTGTCCAGCAATTCCGCCAACAGATAGCCGCCAAGAAAGCCGGTGGCGCCGGTCAGCAGGATGGCGCTGGGTGCCGTGGGGCATTCAACCAACGGCGCATCAAAGCGGATGGCGGGGTCTAACGCCGCGTCCGCCTGCATGGCCTGCAATGTGTTGGCTTGGGAAGTCATGTTCGGCGCTCCTTAGTGGTACATCCGCATCAGGGATTGCGCGATGCGCTTGCCGGAATAGTCGCCATGCAGGACACCCTTGGGCGTCAGGCGGATTTCTTCCTCGCTGACATCGATGTAGCCTTCGTTGCGCAGTTCGCCGATGGCATCCGCGCACAGCTTTTCCAAACGGAAGCCGTACTTGGCCTGGAAGTTGTCCAGGTTCAGGCTGACCAGTTTCATGGTCAGCACCACGTCACGGGTCATATTGTCCTGGCTGGTGAGGAAGTGGCCGCGCTGCACCGGAATCTGGCCTTCGTCGATAAACTGGAGGTAGCGCTCTTCCTCATTGCTGTTTTGGAACACCCAGTCGCCCAAGCGCCCAAACGCAGACACGCCAAAGGCATAGCAGTCGTCGCCCCGGAAAATGCTGGGGGAATGCTTGTGCACGTTCTCGCCATTTTTGGTGAAGGTGTAGAACGACCACGGCTGGTAACCGGCTTCCATCAGGCGGTCTTGCGCATGCTGCATGTAGACCAGTTCCTCTTCATCCGTAGGCAGGACAATGGCCTGGTCGCGCAATTGCTTGTAATAGGTGGAGTTGGTGTACAGCTCGGTCTTGTAGACCGTGATGCTTTCCACGCCAGTGGACAGCGCCCGGCCAACGGAATGCCGCCAAGTGTCCATGGTTTCACCGGCCAGGCCGCTCATCAGGTCGATATTGATGACCGCACCCGTCTGTTTGGCGATCTCAATGGCTTTCAGCGCCTTTTTCTCGCTATCGGAACGGTTGGAACCCTTGATGATGCCATCATCGAAAGACTGCACGCCCATGCTGATGCGGTTGACATTCAGGCTTTTCAGCAACTCGGCCTTGCCCGGCGTCAGGGTGATGGGTTCGGCTTCCAGGGTGAATTCTGGCTGATGCCCCAGCTTGAACGTGTCTTGCAACGTTTGCGCCACGCGCTCCAACAGGGCTTCCGGCAATAAACTGGGTGTGCCACCACCAAAATAGATGGAGTTAATTGGCCGATTGCCTAACTGATAATGGTCGGCGGCCAATTTAATTTCCTGGCACAGCGCATTGACATAACGCTCCATACGGGCATTTTTGTCCGTACCACGCAAATTCGTGGTTTTGTAATAACAGTAACTGCAACGTTGCACACAGAAAGGCGTATGCAGGTATAAGTTCAGGGGTTTTCCCTCTGTACCCATTTGCCCGCTTTCCATACGCCGCCATTGCATGAAGTTGGGGTAATTGGTGACGAAGCCGGTTCTATTGGGATCCCAATAGTCATGTTCCTTGCGGGTATTAATGGTCATAAACCCTACCTTGATAATGTGTAAGATTGAATCCAGTCAAAACTGAAAATCACGAGCCTGGGCGCGGCAGGAAACTAGTACACTCAAATCCCGCCAAAGGTATTATGGATTAAGCCGAAGCGGCCGCCTGCATAAGGGACGCATCGCCATTAGCGATACATTCCGCTAATGTGCGTAAGTTTTTGAAATTATCCATATCCAAACCGCCTTCCTTGAAACGGTAGCCGGTGTTTTCTTCAATCAGCGTAATGAATTCCACAATGGCAATTGAATCCAGCCCCAAACCGTCCTCAAATAAAGAGACATCAGGATCAATCTCATCCCGGCTGATATTCACATCCATCTTTTCAGAAATAATTTCTTTCAATTGCCCAATCAAACCTTCAACTGCAACTCTGTCTGGCGTCATCTGAATCATTCCTGTGCCAATAAAACCAAAAAATAAAAACTGTGTGGCCCTGACGGGCAAAATAAACAAATGTCTATGATTTGCAGCCAACAACCACCTCCAGACTGCCATTTCAGGATGTTCCAAAAACCAACAGTGGTCAAAGGAAGAAATGTTAAGAAATGTTAAGTACAGTGTTGACTCGCAAGGTGCCATAGTAGAATCCTTGACCATACTTGCCGGTTTAATTTCCCCTTGATAAACCGCGCTCCCGAACCCAATCCAACACGCCCAAACCAGCATGACGTTTGCAGAAACCATCACCCAAAACGCAGGTTCGCCCCGCATCCAGCACAACCCCATCACGGATGGCGCGAGTGCCTGCACTTATGCGGAACTCCCCGCCCTGCTCGACCAACTGGGCAACCTGCTCCAGGCGCAAGGCGTCGGCAGCGGCGATTGTGTGGCGGTGGAATGCGCCAACTCGCTGGCAGGGGCGCTCACCCTGCTGTACCTGCTGCAACAAGGGCGCAGCTTTATGCTGCTGCCGCCCACCGGCAAACAGGATCAGGATCTGAAGCCGGTTCCGGCGTTCTGCCAATACCGGCTGGTGATTGCCCCGCCCGCCGCCCGCAGCATGGACAAGACCATCCCGCAGCAATTGGCGGATGCCCTGCGGGTGGAACGGCTGGACAGCTACGACCCGGCGCAGGATCACGCCGACCGCAGCACTGCCCGGTTGTATTTGCGCACTTCCGGCAGCATGGGAACCGCCAAGATTGTCGTCCATACCCACGACGCCCTGTTGCGCAATGCGCAGAACTGCGTGGCGCATTACGGTTACGCCAGCGACGACCGGGTCTGCATCCCCGTGCCCATTTTCCACTTCTACGGTTTCGGGGCCGCCTTCCTGCCAGCGGTGTTGGCGGGTGCCGCCATCGATGTGCAGCACGGTGCCAACCTGATCAAATACCTGCACCGCGAGAAACATTTCCACCCCAATATCGCCGTCCTGACGCCGAGCCTGTGCGAAATGCTGTCACATGGCTTCCAACAGCCGCGCCACTACAAACTCGCCGTCACCTCCGGCCAACGGATCAAGGCGGAGCTGTTCCGCAGCTTCGACCAAAGCGTCGGCGGCTGCTTGGTCAACCAGTACGGCAGTTCGGAAATGGGGGCCACCGCCGCCTGCCTGCCTGCCGACCCGCTCGAGACACGCGCCCTGATGGTCGGCAGGCCCATGCCCGGCGTCGTGTTGCAAGCCGCAGCGGAAGCCGACGGCGCAGCACCGCAAGGCGTCCTGCGCTGCCAGCATCCCTGCGGCTTTGAAGGCTATGTGGATGAAACCGGCGCATGGCTCCACCGCACCGTTCCGGGCGGCTGGTATTCCACCGGCGACCTGGTCAAGACCCACCCCGATGGCGAACTGGAGGTGCTGGGCCGGGCGGACAACAGCCTCAACCGCCGGGGCTATCTGGTGCTGCTGACGGATATTGAAAAAGCGCTCGAGCAGATTCCCGCCATCAGCCAAGCCATTGTGGTCGCCAGCGAACAGGAAAACATGCAGGGCCAGCAGCTCACCGCCTTTTGCCTTCCCCACCCTGGCAGCCAGCCATCAACGGAACAAATCCGCGCCAACTGCTTTGAGATGCTCCCGCCTTATGCGCGCCCTGACAGCATCCAGCTCATCGACCGCTACCCGATGCTGCCCAGCGGCAAAATCGACCGGCAGGCGCTACGCGCCCGAACCCTGGAGCCAACGCCATGACCAACAACCGCCTCCAGACCCTCTGCAATGAATGCGAGCAGATGCTGCATACCTGGCGCGAACCGCTGGCGGCCAAAAATATCCATACCCAGCAAGCCCTGCTGGAAATATTCAAGCTGGATTTCGAGAAGATCATCCACGCCATGCTGGAGGCGCACAGCAGGCCCGCCCAGCAGATCGTCGCCGACTTCTTCCACGGGCAGACCGAGATGCTGGATGAGCTGGCACCGGACTTTCAGGACAAGCGCCTGTATCACCTGGGCTTTGAGGTGCTGGAGCCGCTGGATTTGGTGCTGCAAGGCTTCGACAACTGGTTCGGCAAAGCCCGCCAGCTGTTGGGCGTCAACGTCCAGGTCAGCAAAATCCTGCGCTTTCCCGCTTCCCAGGCGTTTCAGGATCGCGTCGGCGCCTACACCGAAATCATGCGGATCTGGATACACATGGACCAGCGGACCATCATGCTGGAGCTGTTTGACATCCATCACCCCCTGCACATTTCCCCGACTGCCAGCAATGGGAACAATCGCCTGTTACAAAACCTGCGCCTGCAAAGCGGCTATTTGCCCGGCCACCGCCGCACCATGCGGCAGTTGTTCCATGCCGACCCGATCTGGCATTACGCCCTGTACGTCAATACGCCGGACAAAGTGCGCAACCTGCACGCCCGTTTCCAAACACTCGTCGCCCAACGCCCGCACTACCGCCTCGCCAGCGCCAACCCGATTGAAAACAAGCACGACAAATCTTTCCACACCAAGCTCATCAACCAGAACGCCCAATTGGAAATTGAATTCGTCACCCAATTGCACTGACGGCCACGCAACCGCGTTTTGCCGTAAAAACCGGCCAGCCACAAAGCAACTGGCCGGAATGCCGTTGGCAATGGAAAACTTATTCCCCAGTCAAAGTACGTGCCGCACCCAAGCGCTTGCGCAACCTGCCGCCCAGCAAACCCGCCAACGGCAGCAGGAGCATGACGGCAAAGTCGAAGCTGCCGCCGCCACCGCCGCCAGTGGACGTATCGCTGTCTGAGCTGGCACTGGTTGTGCTGCCCGCATCCAGCACCGGCCATACCCGGCCCATCGGGAAGCCATACTGGCTACCGCTGCCGTTTTTGGCGTCCGCCCAGTAAGCGCCGCTCCGCATCCCGGTAGCCCAGGCGCGTGACGCTGTGTTGGCAGGCGCATGCCCATCGGAAGTGGAGCTCCAGTACAAGACGTTGGCGACATTGTTGAACGGATTGCCCGCTGTCCATTTGCCTTGGCCACCGGTGTTGGCGATGGCAGGCGCACCGAGGCTGAAGTCAACCAATGTCTGGATTTCGCGGATATTGGGCAAACGCCAGCTGTATTTGCCTGCGCTGCACTTGTCATAGGTCTTGCTGTTGATGCCCTTGACGAAATCCAGCGCTTGTTGCCACGTCACCGTACCATCGCCTGCCGTGCCTTGCTGGTCATACTCGGGGTATTCCGTGCGCAAGCAATCCGCATTCTGCAACCAGCTCAAGCCGGTCAAAGCGTCGGTCACCACACCATCGCCCATCTGGAAGCGCGGGCTAGGCGTTTTCAGGCCCGCCTGCACTTCGCCATCCTGGCCGGTGCCGGTACAGGAAATGAAATTGCCGTCCACGTCATAGCAGGACTTTTGCCCAGTCTCGGCCACTGCCGCCACACCCTTGGTCTGGCCGCGCACCGGTAGCACATATCCCCTGAAGCCAGGGAAAATGACCGGCGTGCCGCCCTTGTCATCCGCCGTGGATTCGCCCGTTTTCATGCTGACCGACCAGGCGCGCCAAGTGGAACCTGCACCCGTTGTATAGAAGGCGGCGAAGGAACCTGGGTCATTTTCATCCGAAGTGGAAGACCAGTAAAAATCGCTGGCCAGATTGTTGAAATATTCCTTGCCCGCCATCGCTGGCTCGCCAGCGCCGTAATCAATCAGGCTTTGCAATTCATGCACATTGGGCAAGCGCCAGTCATTATGGCCGGAGGCGCAGTTCGCATAAGCCCCCTGATTGATGCCCTTGACGAAGGTCAGGCCCTGCTGCCAGGCGACCTTGCCGTCACCGACTTTCATGTTCTGGTCGTACTGCGGGTATTGGCTGCTGATGCAGTTGGCGTCCTGCAACCATTCCAGCCCAGTCCAGGTGTCGGTGACAATGCCGTTCGCCTGCACGAAACGCGGCGTTGAACCGCTGACGCCTGTCGGTTGGTCACCATTTTGCCCCGAACCCGCGCAGGTGACGCCAGCACCATTGGCGTCGTAGCATTCCGTCTGCCCAGTTTTCAGCACTGGGGCCTTATCCGCTGCACCAAAGCTGGTTTTCACTTCCACCGGAATGGTTTGGGTGAATACGCCATCGCGGTTTTCAGCCGTGACCTTCACCGTATACTGCCCGGCATTGGGCCAGTTGAAAGTGGCCTTCGCCCCTTCCGCGCCAGTGACCGGGCCGACGCTGCGGCCATCGGAGGTTTCCCAGCGCCAGGTAAAGGGGGCGCTGCCTTTCACCTTCGCACTGAAGGCGTCATCCGTATTGGCCAGCAGTTTCTGCGCGCCTTCGGCGGAGCCGATCGGTTTGCGGTACTGGTCGCCAAACGCCAGCGCGCCGCCATTGCGCTTGAACCAGACAGCGGCATTGTCGACCCGGCTGACGGCATAGACATTAGCCCCCTCCGGATCGACGATCATGTCACGCACATAGGTCATGCCGTCGATGCCTTCTTTGCCTTGTTTGGCCGCCTTGGGGTTGCTCAATGCGCCTGTCCCGGCGGCACGGTCAAACACGGCGATTTCGTTGCCATACAAAGCGCTGACATACACATTGCCGCCATCCGGGCTGACTTCCACCGCCAAAGCGCCCCACATGCCCGGCACGTCGCCGCCATCCGGGGTTTTGTTGGCATGGGTTTCGACAAACCCCAGCTCGCCGGTGTCAGGGTTACGGCTGAACACCGCAACCGTGGAATTAAGGCCAAGCTCAGTCCCCCAACTGGCCGCGTAGACATTCAGGCCATCCGGGCTGACAGTCAAACCGCTGATACCTGCCAGACCGTGCTCATTATTGGCACCCGCCGCCATCACCTGGGAGAAATGCAGCGCGCCGGTTGCGGCATCACGGGCAAATACGGCGATTGTGGATTCCGACCCGCCGCCGACATACACGCTCTTGCCATCCGGGCTGACCGTGATCGGGAAAGAGCCGCCAATGCCCTGGACACCGTTCTGGCCGTTTTCAAGCACGCCGGTATAAGCCAGCCTGCCGCTGGCGGCGTCACGGCTGAAGATTGAGACTTTCGAATCATGCCCGGCGGTGGCGTAAACATTCTTGCCATCCGGGCTGATGGCGACGCCGCTGGCTTCATGCAAACCATCCACGCCATCCACGCCATTTTTCAGCACCTGCACAAACGTCAACGCGCCAGTGGCGGCGTCACGGTGGAACACGGAAATGGCGTTTGCCAGCCGCCCTACCGCATACAAATATTGGTTATCCGGGCTAAGGACGATTTCGCTGACATAGCCCAAGCCATCGACGCCATCCTTGCCATCATAATACGCCTGCACGAACGCTAGGGAGCCGTCGGCTTTGACCTCGAACACGCTGATCGCGTTATCATCCCGCCCGGCGACATACAGATGGCGTTTGGCACCACCGGTATCCTTGCTCATGGCGACCGAAATGGCACCATTGAGGCCTTCAACAGGCACAGGCGTTGCCTGTGCAGTGGCAGTCAGGCTGACTGATGCCAGGCACAAAAGCGCACCTGCCATACTTTTTGAGCAGCATTGCAACATTTTTTTTCTCCCGATCACTTTTCTTGACACACAAATCACAGGAACAGCGAACCTGCGCACATGGGGACACTCTGGCGCGCTCTAGCGCCAGCCCACTACTCCACACCCCTCACTGGCCAATGCTTATTTGGGCGTAATGACCAAATTGGCAAAATACGCTTTGCTGCCGGGGTTCACCCACAGTGCGACGCCGCCGCCGCGCGTTGCGCCCAGCTTCAGGTCATTGACTGTCAGTAACGGTTGCCCATTGACGTACACCTTGGCGACTGCACCATCCACCTCGATCCGCAGTTTTATCCACTCGCCCAAGCCAATATCCGCGCCGGTTTCATACACGCCGGGGTTGGTTTTCCTGGAGACATCGAAGTGGAAATCCGGATGGGAAATGTATTGCAGGGCGCGGGTGCGGCGCTCCGGGTCGTCAATCCGCCCGTTTGCCGGACGCAAATAAATCGCCTCATAAGAATTGAGGTCAGGCGCAACCCGGAAAGCGATGCCGATGAAGCCGCGTGCCATGCCGCCGCTGCCTTCCGGAATGGTGCTCGCCAGATCCGCCTCGATCACGCCATTGGTGAACGACGAACCGTTCAACATGGCGATGGAGTTCGGGTTGCTGCCCAGGCCGACCAGGCTGCGGGCAAGGTTCAACCAGTCGCGCCAATCACCCCAGTCATACTCGACGACGGTGGCAGGCTTGCCCTGGAACTCGCCCTGGCTGATCAGGACTTTGGTCGAGGTGTATTCCGCAGTCTTGGCAATGGGCGTGGACGCTGGCAATGGCGTCAACAGCAACAGCGCAATCACCGCCAGCAACAGCAATGTGACCAGAAGCATTTTGTTCATATCCTTGAACCCTTTACTGATAATGAAATGGATCTGACCGGGATGGCCTGCACTGGTGCGGCGGCCATGTAGTGCTTGCGGTACAGATCGGCGAACATCCTGAAATCCTTGTCCGCCCGCTCAAAAAAGTATTTATAGGAAGCGCAAAAGTGGTTGTGCCCCCCGTCCCGTGGGTCATGCAGGCGGTCTTTGATGCAACCGCCATAACATTGGTGCAGCCATTGGCATTGCTGGCATTCCTCACCGTAGTCCGCCTTCATCGCACCGAACTGCCGGTGCGCTTCCGAATGGAAGGCGGCGTCCAGCGGCGTGGCGTGCAGGTTGCCCAGGAAGGTGTCGCGGGAAACCAGGAAGTCGCAGGAATACAAATCCCCATTGTGCTCCACCACCAGGTACTGGTTGCAGTGCTTGTGCAACACGCAGTGATCGGGCTGCATGCCGACATAACGTTTCAACAATTCGTCAAAAAAACGGATGGAGGTGTTCTGCTTCAAGGCGTGGAAATCAAAATCCTTGACCCAGAGCTTGAAAATTTTGGTCAGGAACCTGCCATAGGCGTCCGCCGATACGGTATAGGGCGCCGCGATCTCCGGGTTGTCCGGATTCAGCTCCACCACCGGGCTGAACTGCATGAAATGGAAGCCGTTATCGACGAAAAAGTGATAAATTTCACGCGGATGCTGGGCGGAGCAATCGTTGACGGTGGCCAGGATATTGACCGGCACCTGATGCTCCAGCAGCATTTTGGCATTGGCGAACACGCGCTCAAACGTGCCTTTGCCATGCACGTCCTTGCGGTAATGGTCATGGATTTCCTTGGGGCCATCCATCGACAGGCCCACCAGGAAGTTTTCCCGCCGCAGGAATTCGGCCCAGTCTGCGGTCAGCAAATGCCCGGCGGTTTGGAGGGCGTTGGAATAAGGCTTGCCATGCGCATGTTTGCGCTGCAAACGCACCACCTTTTCAAAGAACTCGACACCCAAGACAGTCGGCTCGCCGCCCTGCCAGGCAAAGGTCGGGTTCGGGGAACAGGCGAACATCTGCCGGATGAGGTTTTCCAAGGTCTCATCGTTCATCTTATGCGTGGATGGAGGGCCCTCGTAAAGCTCATGTTTTTGCAAATAGAAGCAATAAGCGCAACGCAGGTTGCAGAATGAGCCGATCGGCTTGATGACAATACTGTTGAGCAGCATTCCGTTCCCATCCTGTAGAAAATGCAGCCGACCAGCCGCCTAAGCGGCCAATCGGCAATGACGCAGGCATACGGGTTTCTGCTGTCAGAAATCCTGTGTGCTTACTTTTTCAGGCGCTTTCTCAGCAAACCCAACCCCGGCAACAGCGACAGGAACAGCAGGTCGAAACTGCCGCCACCGCCACCAGAGCTGGTGGTGGACCCACTTGTGTCACCGGAGGAGGAGCCGGTTCCGGTATCCGTACCGGCCTTGGCCGCAACCGTCCCCTCAATCGGGGTTTTGTTGCTGACCTTGGTCCCATCCGCCAACACATAGCCGAACTCAACCGACAGGTCGCCAGCGCCGAACTTCTGGGTCGCCAGCGGAATAAAGTGCCGTGTTTCCAGCGGAACGCCGGTGTACAGGAATGGCTTGTTATCTGCGGAAACCTTGGTCAGCCCCTGTTGCGTGGCGGCGTAATAGGTTTTCTCACCGCTAGGCGACGTATGGGTCAGGTAGGCGAAGATATTCGCTGTCTGCCCCAGATGCGCCGGGGACGGGATGATATTGAGCGCAACATCCACGGTGTCGGCAGTGGTGAAGCTATTGGTCGCCTTGTCCGCATAGTAGACATTGTAAGGGTCTGCCGGATCGACCTTGATCATGCCGCCGGTGAAGCTCGCATCCGTCGCGCCATTCGTTTGCAGCAGCGGAATCCGCTTGGTCGGGATATTGACGACGCCATTTTTCTTGGCGAAGTCATCATAAGCCGCCAGCATGGTCTTGAGCTGGGCTGGGTTGCTGGCTGACAGGTCGGTGGTTTCCGCCGGGTCGGTGGCCAGGTCATACATATAGATATGCTCATCGTTACGCTGTTGCGACAGCTTCCAGTCGCCGACGCGCAAGCCCTTGACGCCATCCAGCTCCCACGCCAGGTTGCGTTGCGGACACGCCGTGTTGCCTCTGAACAGGCCTGCCATCGAGACACCCCCCATCGGGGCCAGCGGTTCGCCCTTATAGGTGGTGGGGTAGGAAACGCCCGCCATATCCAATGCGGTGGGGGCGATGTCCATCAAGGAGAACAGGCAGTCGCTGCGCTGCGGTGCCGCCACGCTTTGCGGGTAGTACAGGATCGCTGACGTGTGCACGCCGCCTTCAAATGTGGTCGTTTTATGACTATTGAACGGCGTATTGCTCACCATAGACCAGCCCAGCCCGTAGCTGACGTAGGATGAGGCTGAACCCATATTGTCGTAATTGTCGTCCTTGGTGAAATGCTCACCACGGAATTTTTCAGCCGCTGCCGTTTCTGGCACGAAGTAGGCGGCTCCATTGTCGCTGGCGATCATGAAGACCGTATTGTCGTATTGGCCAATCTGTTTCAGATGATCGAGCAGGCGGCCAATTTCCGCATCCATCACCTCAACCATGGCGGCATAGATCGCCATTTTTTTGGCTTCGGTTTTCTTTTGGTCAGCGGACAGGCTATCCCACGCGGCCACATCCGCCCAGCGTTCTGGCACTTTGGCGTCAGCCGACAGCAGCCCCATGTTGACCAGCCGCTTGATGCGTTCCGCCCGCAGGACATCCCAGCCTTTTGAATACACGGACAGGTACTTGTCAGTCACTTCCGCTGGAGCCTGCAACGGGAAGTGGGCCGCCGTGTAGGAAACCGTCAGTTGGAACGGCTTGTTGGTGTCGCGCGTATCCAGCATCTTGATCGCATTGTCGGTATAGAACGTGCTGGAGTAAGCGTTAGGCGGGAATGTGCTCAACTGCTTGCCACGGCTGGTGTACGGTGAGGTGCGGGTTTCACCTGCCTGTTTCGACAATTTGGTGTAGGTGTTGGCCGGTTGGCCGGTAATCAGCTTACCCTCAGCATTGGACAGATAGTGCATATCATCACCCAGCAGCAGCACGCCCTCGGTGTCTGAATGCCCCCGGCTGATCGGGTCATGGTCTGCCGCACCGCCCAGATGCCATTTGCCGGTCATCATGGTGTAGTAGCCATTGCTTTGCAGGATTTCCGGGTAAGTCGGGACATCAACGGAAAGCTCGCCTTCATAGCCGGGCTTGCCGATCTGCTCATCCCGCAGGTAGGAAGCCTGGTTGCCGACCCCGGCGGGGTGGTTGTCCTTGCCTGTAAATAGGATGGAGCGGGCGGGCGCTGATGTGGAGGCGCCGTAAAAATTATCCAAGGTGGTTCCGGCAGCCGCAATTTGCGTCAGGTACGGCGTCTCAATTTCCCCCCCAAAGTTGCTCAGGTCGGAAAAACCCACATCATCCAGAATAATGGTTACGATGTTCGGCGCGCCGGTCGGGGCCGCATGGGCTACCGTAGGCGCAGAGGCGGTCGTGGCGGCAAGACTGGCCGAAACCGCCAACGCCACCAAGGAACGGCGGAAGATGGACAGGGCTGGTTTCATAATAGTTAACTACTCCTTAGCACGATGAGTTGGTGCCGTGATTGGCAGGAAATATATAAAAGGCCTAATGGCACATACGCTTTACCTATGCCTGCCGAAAACTTATCACAAGCTCATGGCCGAAATACGGCTTCTTAACATTTCTTTACAATTCTGCTTGAACCTTGCAGACACTCGGCCACACCGCAGCAATCATTTGATTTCGCTACCAGTTATGTGATGCCTGTTTAAATTCCCCAAGCTGATGGGGTAATTATTACCACACGCCGGAAAAGGCCTTCAAAAACTATTTTGTTAAGAAGTGTTAAGCGCACCTTTTACAATCCGTGCGCACTTATTAATCTAGTGCGCCGATTGCATCCGAACGGCTTGTGTTTCCATGGGCGAAAGGGGCGAAGCCAATGAGTAAAAGGGACTTGACCACAGGCAGTGAACGCGACCATTTGCTGCAAATGACCATCCCCACGATCTGGGGGATGCTTGCCATTATGTCCATGCACATTGTCGACAGCTGGTTTGTGGGGCGGCTCGGTGCTGACGAATTGGCAGCGATGGGGTTCACCTTCCCCATCGTGATGATCATTGGCAGCCTGGTCCAGGGGGTGGGGACTGGGGCCTCCTCGCTGATCGCCCGTGCCATCGGCTCCGGCCAGACCGACTGGGTGCACCGTTACGCCACCCATTCGCTGATCATCGCCTTCAGCATTGCGTTGGCGTTCGCCATCGTTGGCTTGCTGACGGTGAACCCGTTGTTCCGCCTGCTGGGCGCGCCCGAACATCTGCTGCCCCTGATCCACAGTTACATGGACACCTGGTACTTGGGCTGCTTCCTGATCGTCATGCCCATGGTCGGCAATGCAGGCGTCCGCGCCGCTGGCAACACCCGCCTGCCCAGTTACGTGCTGATCAGCGTGGCGATTATCCATGTCGCGCTCAATCCATTGCTGATTTTCGGCCTGTTCGGGTTCCCACGCATGGAATTGCAGGGCGCGGCGCTGTCCACGGTCATTTCCTATGCCATCGCCTCGGTCTTTATCCTGTATATCCTGGGCTTCCGGCTGAAATTCCTGACCCAGGACGCGCTACGGCAGCAAGCGGCGCAAAGCTGGAAAGCGATCCTGCGCTTGGCCGTCCCTGCCGCCAGCACCAACCTGATTGAGCCATTTGCCGCCGCCATCACCACCTGGATCGTGGCGCAATACGGCAGTTACGCGGTGGCGGGGTACGGCGTGGCTTCCCGCATCGAAGCACTCAGCCTGATTGTGCTGGGCGCGCTGGCGGCGACGCTGGCCCCGTTCGCCGGGCAGAACTGGGGTGCCCGCCAGCTTGACCGCCTCAACCGGGCGCTGGATTTGAGCTTTCATTTCGCGTGGCTGTGGGGGCTGGGCATCGCCGTCCTGCTGTGGTTCAACGCCGAAGCCGTCATTGGCTGGTTTACGCACAATCCCGAAGCAGTCCAGTCAGCCAAACAGTATCTTTACATCGTTTCCGCCAGCTTCGGCCTGATGGGGGTCGTCATGATCATCAGCAGCGTGGCCAATGGCATGGGCGCGCCTGCCCCCGCCCTGGTCATGACGCTGGCGCTGCTGACGATTTACCTGCCGCTGGCGTGGCTGTTGCCGAAAAGCTTCGGGTTAAGCGGCGTCTACATG
Source organism: Candidatus Thiothrix phosphatis (assembly GCF_035668035.1). NCBI lineage: Bacteria > Pseudomonadati > Pseudomonadota > Gammaproteobacteria > Thiotrichales > Thiotrichaceae > Thiothrix > Candidatus Thiothrix phosphatis. The sequence continues at coordinate 29,899 of NZ_JAYMYJ010000093.1, forward strand.
GCGATCGCCATCGCCAATGCGCTGGTCGGCCTCGGCGCATTTGTCTGGGCCAAGCGCAAGTGTTCCCGCCGGGCCGCCGCCCGCAAGGTCGCCGCCGCGAAGCAAACGCGCTGGGACCAGCAGTACAGCGCCAGCGAAAGCTACCTTTACGGCACCGAACCCAATGATTTCCTGCGCAGCAACGCCGCCCGCCTGCCGCTGGGCAAAACCTTGTGCATCGGCGCAGGCGAAGGCCGCAACGCCGTTTTCCTCGCCGGGCTGGGGCATACCGTCACGGCGCTGGACGCGGCGGAGCCAGCGCTGGAAAAAGCGCACAAGCTGGCCGGGCAAAAGCAGGTCAGCATCGAAACCGTGCACGCCGACCTCGCCACTTACCGCTTTGAACCCAACCGTTGGGATGCGGTCGTCTCCATTTTCTGCCATTTGCCCGCCCCGCTGCGCAAACAAGTGCACCGGCAAGTGCTGGCGACGTTGCGCCCAGGCGGGATTTTTCTGCTGGAGGCGTATACGCCGCAACAGTTGCAGTACAAAACCGGCGGCCCCACCGACCCGGCCATGCTGGCAGACCTAAAAACGCTGCAACAGGAATTGGCGGGGCTGGAATTCCTGCATGCGCAAGAAACCACGCGGGAAATCCACGAAGGCGAACTCCATCGCGGCGTGGGCGCTGTCGTGCAGATCATCGCCCGGCGCCGCGCCGACCTGCCCGCCTGACGCAGGCAAAAACCCGCACTACGCTTCATCAGTGGGCTTTCCGGCATTAATGTAAAGAAATGTTAAGTTCACTTCTAAAATCCCGCTCCCCGAATTAGTCTGTCTATTCATTAACCTATCAACGCTGGCAAGCCAGGGCAGGTGACCCTGCCGGATTGCCACGCGCCAGCAGCAAGGGATTTTTCATGAACAAACGCCACTCTCTCGAAATGGCAAAGGAATTGCCATCCTGGAACCTGACCCCGCGCCAATTATGTGATGTGGAAATGCTGCTGAATGGCGCATTCGCCCCATTGCAGGGATTCTTGGGCAAACAGGATTATGACCGCGTGGTGGACAGCATGCGGCTGGCGACGGGCGACCTGTGGCCGATGCCGGTGACGCTGGACGTTCCCCGCCAATTTGCGCAAGAGCTGACGCCGGGGCGGCAAATCACCCTGCGCGACCCCGAATTTGTGGCCGTCGCCATCATGACCGTGACGGATATCTGGCAACCGGACAAACTGCGTGAAGCCCAGCAAGTCTACGGCGTGACCGACCCTCACCATCCGGGCGTGGACCACCTGCTGCACCGCACGGAAGAATGCTACCTGGGCGGCGTCCTGGAGGTGGTGGAGCCGCCGCAGCATTATGACTACCACTACCTGCGCCATACCCCGGCGGAGCTGAAAGCGCACTTCAGCAAACTGGGTTGGCAGCGCATTATCGGTTTCCACACCCAAACCGCGATGCACCGCCTCCAGCATACGCAAACCGCCCACCTCGCCCGTGAGCAGGAAGCCAATTTGCTGATACATCCGATGGTGGGCTTCCCGCAAACCGGCCATTTTGACCACTTCACCCAGGTGCGCTGTTACAAGCACATCCTGGCGGAATACCCCGAACAGACCACCGCGCTCAGTCTGCTGAACTTGGCGACGCGCATGGCCGGGCCGCGTGAAGCCTTGTGGCACGCCCTGATCCGCAAAAATTACGGCTGCACGCATTTCATTGTCGAGCACCACCACGCCAGCCCCACCGGCGCGGATGGGCAGCCCGCCTTCTACGCACCCAACGCCGCATTGCTGCTGGCCCGCGAATTTGCCGCCGAAGCTGGCATCAATATCGTGGAGGCCCCGCCCATGGCCTATGTGCAGGAACGGGCGGAATATGTCCCGGTGGCGCAGGTCAAGCCGCACGAAGCCGCACAGCACCTCGACGAGCCTGAATTGTTGCGCCGCCTGCGCGCCGAGCTGCCGATCCCCGACTGGTTTTCCTACCCGGAAATCCTGGCGGAAATCCGCAAGTCCTACCCGCCCTGCTACCAACAGGGGTTCACGGTGTTTTTCACCGGCTTGTCCGGCTCCGGCAAATCCACCATCGCCAATGCGCTGCGCATCAAACTGCTGGAGCTGGGCGGACGCCCGGTGACCCTGCTGGATGGCGATGTCGTGCGCAAAAACCTGTCCAGCGAACTGAGCTTTTCCAAGGAGCACCGCGACCTCAACATTCGCCGCATTGGTTTTGTCGCCAGCGAGATCACCAAGAATGGCGGCATCGCCATCTGCGCGCCCATTGCCCCTTACGCCTGCATCCGCCGCGAAGTGCGCGCCATGATTGAAGCCGTCGGCGGTTTTATCGAAGTGCATGTCTCCACCCCCCTGGAGGAATGCGAACGCCGCGACCGCAAGGGCCTCTACGCCAAGGCGCGCGCCGGTCTGCTCAAGCAGTTCACCGGCATCGACGACCCCTATGAAACCCCGGAAGACCCGGAATTGCGGCTGGACACCACTGCCATTTCGCCGGACGAATGCGCCCATCAGGTCTTGCTGAAGCTGGAAAAACTGGGGTATATCAAGGACTGAGACATGAACACCGACAAGCGCAGGAACAGGCCATGCCATTTCCGCTGATCATACTGGGCGGCGGCCTCGCCACGGCAGCAGTGGCGTCTTGGCTGCATGGGCAGAAAAGCAAGCAGCCCGCCCTGCCCATCGCGGTGCCGGAAAACGCCACGGTCAAATCCCTGGTCGAACAGCACCAGCAGGACATGCAGCGGCGTAAGGAAGACGCAGACAAGGAGCTGAAAATAGCCCTGTTGGCGATGGGCGCCACCGGCCTATCGGAATTGCTTTACCCACCGTTGCTGCTGGTGTCCGTGCCGCTGACGCTGTACGGCTCCGCGCCTATTTTCCGTGATGCTTGGGAATACTGGCGGGAAAAGCGCCGCCTGCACTCCAGCGTCATCGACTCCATCGCCATTGTTGGCACAGTGGCGACTGGCTATTACTTCGCCGCCACCATTATCAACGGCATGTACTTTCTGGGGCAGAAAGTGCTGCTGAAGACCGAAGACCATTCCAACCAGAAACTGCTCAAACTGTTCCATGAGACGCCGCGCAGCGTCTGGCTATGGCGTGACGGGGCGGAAGTGGAGACCTTGTTTGAAGACGTGCACACCGGCCAGACCGTGGTGATCCATGCCGGTGAGGCGATCCCTTTCGACGGCCAGATTGTGCAAGGCATCGGCACGGTAGACCAGCACATGCTCACCGGCGAATCACGCCCGCAGGAAAAAACCGAGGGGGACGCCGTGTTCGCCAGCACCCTGCTGACGGCGGGCAAACTGCACATCCGCGTCGACAAGGCGGGCAAGGACACGGTTGCCGCCCAGATTGGCGAAATCCTGCAAAACACGCTGGATTTCAAGTCCACCGTCGAAGCGCGCGGCGTCCGCATCGCCAACCGGATGACCCTGCCCACCCTGGCGCTCAGTGGCCTGGCGTTGGGCAAGCTGGGGCCGGTCAGCGCCAGCGCGGTCGCCAATTGCAACTTCTCCGACATTATCCGCATCACCATCCCGCTGGGTGTGCTGAACCATCTCAAACTGGCGGCGGAACAGGGCATCCTGATCAAGGATGGCCGGGCGCTGGAGCTGTTGGGCGAGGTCGACACCGTGGTGTTCGACAAAACTGGCACGCTCACGCGTGAAGAACCCGAAGTTGGTCGGATCCACGCCTGCAACGGCTTCAGTGAAGAGCGCGTGCTGACATTGGCCGCCGCCGCCGAACACCGGCAGACGCACCCGGTGGCGCGCGCCATCCTGGAAGCGGCCCGCCAGCGCAAGCTGAAGCCCGAAAGCTGCGACCACACCCATTACGAACTGGGGCGTGGCATCCGTGCGCAAATCCAGGGGCAACAAATCCTGCTGGGCAGCCAGCGTTTCATGCAGCAGCAAGCCATCGCCATGCCGCCGGACGCCACCTGGCATGAGGCTGAGGCGGGCCACTCACTGCTGTATCTGGCGGTGGATGGCGAACTGGCGGGCGTGATCGAATTGCAGCCCCAACTCCGCCCCGAAATCCCCGCCATTATCCAGCAACTGCGCAAGCGCGGGCTGGAGCTGTGCATCCTGTCCGGCGACCAGGAACAGCCGACCCGGCAACTGGCGGAAGCGCTCGGCATCCAGCAATACTTCGCCGAAACCCTGCCGGAGGACAAGGCGCGCCATATCGAAAGCCTGCAAGCCGCCGGGCGCAAGGTCTGTTTCATCGGCGACGGCATCAATGACGCGGTCGCCATGAAAAAAGCCCAGGTCGCCATCTCGCTGGCGGGTGCCACCACTGTCGCCACCGACACCGCCAGCATCGTCTTTCTGGACAAGAGCCTGCAACAACTGGACGCCCTGTTCGGGCTGGCGAAAGGTTTCGAACGCAATATGAAGTCCGGGCTGGCCTGGTCGATCCTGCCCGGTGTCGCCGGAATCGGCGCGGTGTTTGCGCTGCATATGCGGATTTACGGCGCTGTGAGCCTCTATATCCTCAGCCTGGGTGCCGGTGCGGCCAACGCCACCCTACCGCTCCTACAGCACAAGAAAACCCCTCCGCCATGAGCGCCAGCCAATGCAGGCCGTTATTTTTCCAGCAAGCTCTTAACAATTCTTAACATTCTTGCCATCATGGTGGGGTGTATAATAATGAGGCTTTGTACCAAGGAGAAACGCCATGTTGAACTTTATTGTAGGGGCTGCCGTTGGCGCAGTCGCCACTTACGTTTTCAAAGACGAACAGGCCAAGCAATGGCTGGACGACACCAGTAAAAAGCTGCAAGAAGGTGCCGCTTCCTTCATGGATTCCTTCAAGAAGAAACCAGAGGAAACTGCTGCCGAAGCTGTCCAGACAACGGCGGAAGCTGTCGTCGAAACGGTGGAAACCATTGCCGACAAGGGTGAAAATATCGCGCCTGCTTGATGCGTGAGCCCTACGGGCGTTCAGTTTGGGCGTCCCGTAGGTTTTTTCGCCACAGCAAGCTGTTTTCCCTCCCGCAATGCTTGCTGAAATTCCGCTTGCGCCTGTTTGCCATCGAAGTTTTCCAGGCTGCCACCCGCCTCAAAATGGCGGATGAACACTTTGCCGACAGCAAAAATCACCCCCCCTGCCACTGCTGACAAGCCTAGATTGCCACCTATCGAACCGATTCCGGGTATTGCCTTGCTGATACTGCTCAACGCCATTAAAGCGGTGGTCGGCAATGAGCCGCACAACATGGCGACCACCAACGATTTGCCCCGCTCCTTATTGAAATCCACGCCGTAATGGGCGCTTAAGTTATCCAACATATTGAGTTGTGCGCCAGTCAGGGCCGCCACATCCAGGATCGGAATCGGTGCCAGGCTCAACGTCATGCCAACCGCCATGTGTTTCCTGACAATGCCCCAGGCTTGCTGGTGCCGGAGTTCGGTGTTAATAGGTTCGGCGGGGGGCGGTACGGCCACGCTGCCTGTTTCCGACGGCGCATTCTTTGTTCCCGCGCCGCCGTTGCCGTCCTCACTGGCGGGCTGGCGTATTTTCCAGCCCTTCAGTGCCCCTGCGTCCAGGCGTATCCTTGGCGGAGCCACACGCAAGCGGGATAGCCATTGACGCGGCAACCCGTGCGTGGAGCCATCACGTCGGGCAGACACCAATAAAACCAGCACCGCCAGCAGGATCAGCACGCCGCCCCCGGCCAGCAGCTTCAGCGGCAAGGCCCCAACCTCGCACCCGCCCATCATGGATGGGACAAACAGCACCAGGAGAATGAACCCCGTCATCATCAAAATAAGGGCTGGCGCCCAAACTTCGCACTTCAATTTCATATGTTGACACCCTAGCTCCATGGGTTTTTGCCGCATACTCTAGCATTTCATGAGGCGTCCAAATGTAAAGAAATGTTACGGATGCTTTTCATTGGAGCCACACCAGTGGAATAATGGGTCTGCTCAATTGATTGGCGGAGTAAGGGCATGATCCAGTTAGGCGTTCTGTTGATGGCGGGCGGCGTGGCGGGGGCGTTATGGCGCGACTACCGAAAAAAACAGGCATATAAAAGTCATGCCGCGCTACCCTATGCCAACCCGGAGCCGCAAACCTCCAAACTGCCACCGCCCACCCGCGTCAAAGTTTTTGATGATGTGGGGGAACTCAACCACTACCAGAAAATTTCCTGGTATGCGCTGGCATTCGCCGCCTCTGGCTCTTGGTTCTATCCGCCCGCCAGGCTGGTCAGTTTGCCGCTGCTCAGTTACAACACTTATCATTTTTTCCGCACCATCAGGCAATCGGACAAAGCTGACCAGAAATCCCCGGTCACCCTGTTTGAAAGCATTGGCATAGCCGGTTCGCTGGCGACCGGGAGCCCCTTCACCGCTTCAATGCTGATGGTGTTTTCGTTCGGGACCCGCAAGCTGCTGTTACAGGCGGGCAACATCTCCAACAACATCGGCTTTTCCCAGCCATTCAATCCGCGTTATGCCAAGGTATGGGTGATGCGCGACGGGGCTGAACTGGAAACCACAGTCGGCAACTTGCGCGAAGACGATGTCATTGTCTTGCATGCTGGCGACACCATCGCCCTGGAAGGCAAGGTTCTGGATGGTGTGGGCAGTGTGCGCCAATTCAGCCTGCGCAAACAGATGAAGCTGATCCCGAAACAGGAAGGCGACCGGGTGTACCCCTTCACCCAACTGGAATCCGGCTGCCTGCATGTGCAGGCTGTCTGAGCAACCAGCAGCCTGCCTTGCCGGACACTTTCACGTTTTTCCCGAACCAAACAGCTTGGCGATCTGGGCGGCACTTTCAGGGCTGAGTTCCTGCAAGATGCCGATAAAATCCTTGTTTACCAGATTGCGCGCCCGCGCCAACATCAGGGGAACCGGGCTGCCGGGTTCATAACGGGTGTAATACTCGCAAATCAAATCCAGCGCCCTGAGGACGTCATCGCGGTTTTGTATGCTCATGGGACTGTTTTCCCCTCCCTGCGTAATGGCGGCCATTTGAGGCGGCATAGCCATATTATTGCCTTCTGGCTTATTCAGGGTTTCCACTATGTTGTCCTGGGGCTTAATATTAACGGGTTCAGGAATTCTGGAGGCAACCAATTTAAAAGCCGCATCAATTATTTCCTGTAAAGCCATAAAGTTTGGCGCATTGGCATGCCCCACCTTATCCTGGAATAATTGGCTTATCCTGTTGATATATTGCCGACAGGCATCCAAGACATTTAAAACATCCGGCAAAACACCGGCCTCAATTGCCTCCCTAAATGCCGCTTCCACCCGCTGATATTGCTGGATTTCCTCATTTACCGTTGAGGTTTTGTGGTTTTGGGCTTCTTGTATATCATGGAGGCTGAATTTGCCGAATATTTTGGTAGTGATCAACGGCTGCCTTTTCATCGACATGAGAAAGCGGTAATCGACGAGGCAGAGCAGCGCATTGCCCCGCATGATGGCCGGGTTGCCGTCATCAGGGTCCAGTTCAGGGTGAAGGCAACCCCAAAAGGTTTCCAGCAAGGTCTTGGTCAGCAGCAAACCATCGCGGAAGCCCGTAAAACCGTCAGTATGCAGCAATGCGAGGCTCAGGCTGGCGGCGACCCGTAAATCTTTGGTGGAGTCGAACAATTGAAGAGCAAGTTTTTCAACCAGTTTCCAATCCGGTTCGACGGCGTCAATCACCGATTTGCCGATGGCGCGTTCGGGTTCCCCTTGCCGGGCTTTTTCCATTTCCATAAAAAGGCCGGAATATTCGGGGTCTTCACCACAGGGGCTATTTTCATTCAAGGGAGCGGTCAGCTTTTCAATATCAAGCATGGCGATTTACTAATATGCTAATGTTTATTTACAGACTGTAAAGCAATCCATAACTCATGGAACTGTTGTCTATAATAAGATTCAGCATATAAAAATATCAAGCAATGCCTATTTTCGGCGGGCGCGGAAACTTATTCACAAGCGTGTGGACAGATAAGTAAGGAGGTCAACAATGGCCAAACAAAGCAGCCAGAAATTTATCGGCAGAAACCGGGCGCCACGGGTGCAGATTGAATACGACGTTGAACTTTACGGGGCGGAAAAGAAAATCCAGCTGCCTTTTATTATGGGCGTGCTGGCTGATTTGTCGGGCCAGCCCGCAGAAGCATTGGCACCGGTCAGCGACCGCAAGTTTCTGGAAATCGATGTCGACAATTTCGATGAACGCATGAAAGCCATGAAACCGAGGGCGGCTTTCCGGGTGCCGAACACGCTGACGGGCGAGGGCAATCTCAGCGTCGACCTCACCTTTGAAAACATGGATGACTTTTCCCCCGCCGCCGTCGCCGCCAAAGTGGAGCCATTGCGCCAGCTATTGGAAGCGCGCACCCAACTGAAAAACCTGCTGACCTACATGGACGGCAAATCCGGGGCCGAGGAACTGATCGCCCAGGCGCTCAAAGATCCGGCGCTGCTGCAATCGCTGACCGCAGCGCCCAAACCGGCAGGCGGGGATGCACAGGCAACGGACACCGCCAGCAAACCGGCGGGGGAGGAATAAGGCATGGCTGATGTGATGCAGGAAACCGGCGCGGCCCCCCAGGCGCAAGCCGTGGAAACGGATGCTTTCGCCGCATTGCTGGAAAAGGAATTCAAACCGAAATCCGACCGCTCAAAGGAGGCGGTGGAGCAGGCCGTCAAAACCCTGGCGGAACAGGCGCTGGCCAAAACCGGGCTGGTGTCGGACGACGCTGTCCGCACCATTGAATCCCTGATCGCCGAAATCGACCAGCGCATGACGGAGCAGGTCAACCTGATCCTCCACCATGAGAATTTCCAGAAACTGGAAAGCAGTTGGCGCGGCCTGCACTACTTGGTCAACAACACCGAAACGGATGAAATGCTCAAAATCCGGGTGCTCAACATTTCCAAGCAGGATTTGCACAAGAGCCTGAAAAAATTCAAGGGCACCGCCTGGGACCAAAGCCCACTGTTCAAGAAAATCTACAACGAGGAATACAGCCAGTTCGGCGGCGAACCGTATGGCTGCCTGGTGGGGGATTACTACTTCGACCACAGCCCGCCGGATGTGGAATTGCTGGGCGAAATCGCACAGATTTCCGCCGCCGCGCATGCGCCCTTCATCACCGCGCCTTCCCCCACTCTGCTGAATATGGATAGCTGGCAGGAACTCAGCAACCCGCGTGACCTGACCAAGATTTTCCAGACACCGGAATACGCGGCGTGGCGTTCGCTGCGGGATGCCGAGGATTCCCGCTATATCGGGCTGGCGATGCCGCGTTTTCTCGGGCGCCTGCCTTACGGGGCCAAAACCAACCCGGTCGAGGCGTTCGCGTTCGAGGAAGCCGTGGAAGGCGCGCAGCACAACCGCTATTGCTGGGTGAACGCCGCCTATGCGATGGCGCGCAATATCAATTTGGCCTTCAAGCTGTACGGCTGGTGCTCACGCATTCGCGGGGTCGAATCCGGCGGCGCGGTTGAAGGGCTGCCCACCCACACCTTCCCCACCGATGACGGCGGCGTGGACATGAAATGCCCGACCGAAATCGCCATCGACGACCGCCGTGAAGCCGAGCTGGCCAAAAACGGCATGATGCCACTGCTGCACAAGAAGAATTCAGATTTCGCCGCCTTCATCGGCGCGCAGTCGCTGCAAAAGCCGGTGGAATACGACGACCCCGACGCCACCGCCAACGCCAACTTGGCGGCGCGCCTGCCCTACCTGTTCGCCACCTGCCGGTTTGCGCATTACCTGAAATGCATCGTGCGCGACAAGATCGGCTCCTTCAAGGAGCGCGAGGACATGGAAAAGTGGCTGAACAAATGGGTCATGAACTATGTCGAGCCGAATCCGGGATCGGCTTCCGAAGAGGACAAGGCGAGGAAACCGCTGTCTGCCGCGCAGGTGGTGGTCGAATCAGTCGAGGGCAACCCCGGTTATTACACCTCGAAATTCTATCTGCGCCCGCATTACCAGTTGGAAGGGCTTACGGTTTCTTTGCGGCTGGTTTCCAAACTGCCTTCCGAAAAATAAGCGGCGGCAGGGGCATACCCGATAACTTGTGGAGGACAATGCAATGGCAGTTGATATGTTTCTCAAAATCGAAGGCATCGACGGGGAAAGCACCGATGACAAACATCCAAAATGGATAGAGATTGACAGCTATAGCCACGGGGTTTCCCAGCCGGTTTCCGGGGCCAGCCGCACCGGCGGGCGCACCGGCGGGCGCGCTGACTTTCAGGATTTCATCATCGTCAAGACCGTGGACACCTCCACACCCGACCTGCACCTGCATTGCTGCAACGGCAAGCACATCCCCAAAATCGAAATCGAATGCTGTCTGGCGACCGGGGACAAACATGTGTTCATGAAATACGAAATGGAGGATGTGATCGTCAGCGCCATCACGGCAGGCGGCAGCGCCCAGGAAGTGCGCCCCTCGGAAACGGTTTCGTTCGCCTACGGCAAGATCAAGTGGGAATACACCCCGATTGACCAGACTGGTGCCGCCGGAGCCTCCAGTGACCGCACCTGGGATCTGGAAAAGAACAAGCAGGCCTGATGCGCCTGCCAACGGAGCCTGGGTATGCAGCATGAGGAATACCTGAAACAGGGCCAGTTGCCGGAAGCATTGGCCAACTTGCAGGAACAGGTGAGGAACGACCCGGCCAACAGCCGCTACCGTGTCCTGCTGTTCCAGTTGCTGGCGGTGCTGGGGCAATGGGAGCGCGCCCTGAAACAGTTGGATGTGTTGCGCGGCATGGATGATGCGGCGCTGGCAATGGTGCACCTGTACCGTTCCGCCATCGCCAGCGAAATGTTGCGCGAACAGGTGTTCCGGGGGGAACGCGAGCCGGTGTTCCTCGGCCAACCCGAGGAATGGCAGGCACTGCTGTGGCAGGCGCTCAAGCTGACGGCGACGGGCGAACAGGCTGCGGCAGGCGAAATCCGCGCCCAGGCGCTGGAGCTTGCGCCGACTTCCAGCGGGACTCTCAACGGCATGGCGTTTGCCTGGATAGCCGACGCCGATTCCCGCCTGGGCCCATTGCTGGAAATCATCACCGATGGCGGCTACCGCTGGGCTTCTTTCACCCATATCCGCATGCTGACAGTGGAAGCGCCGGAAGACTTGCGCGATATGGTGTGGCTGCCTGCGCACATCCTGTGGCAAAGCGGCGGCGAAGCCTACGCCTTGCTGCCCGCCCGTTACCCCGGCTCGGCGCAGCGCGGTGGCGCGCTGGCCCTATCACGGCAAACCCAATGGGAGGAAGCCGCGCCGGACACCTATTGCGGTTACGGCCAACGGATACTGGTGACGGACGCTGACGAATACCCCTTGATGGACATACGTGCCGTGGAATTCACGCCGCAAAGGCAGGCAGGCGATGCCGGATGAACCCTACCTGCCTTCGCTGCTGGATCGGCTGACGGATGATTCCTACCTCAGCGGGATGGCCAATGCCTGCCGCACTGAAATGGATGGGTTGCTGAAAAAGCTGGCCAACCAGGCGGATGCAGCGGCAGAAACCCGCCAGCAATGGCAACAGGCGCTCAAACAGCAGCAACAGCAACTCAGCTACCTGCAAGGGATAACCGGCTCCCGCCAGAACCTGCGCGATTGCGTCAAGCGCGACCTGCAATGGCTGCTGAACACCCACAATATGTGCCAAAGCGATCTGGAGGAAAACTACCCGGAAACCGCCAAGTCAGTGCTGAATTACGGCCTGCCCGACCTGACCGGGCGGACGGCTTCCAGCCTGGAGCTCGGCAAGCTGGAAAAGATGCTGGAGAAGGCCATCCTGCTGTTCGAACCCAGAATCCTGCCGGATTCCCTGCAACTGCGCCTGCTCAGCAACGAATCCATGCTCGACCACAACGCGCTGATGTTCGAAATCACCGCGCAACTCTGGGCGGAACCGACCCCGCTATACCTGCAACTGACCACCCAACTTGATCTGGAAAACGGCGAGATCAAAATTTTGGAGTAACGGAACCCCATGCACCCCAAACTGCTCGGCTACTACGAAAAGGAACTGAATTTCCTGCGCGGGATGGGCAAGGAGTTTGCGGAACGTTACCCAGAAGCCGGGCAAAAGCTGGATCTGGGCCGGTTTGAATGCGCCGACCCGTATGTGGAGCGGCTGCTGGAAGGTTTCGCCTTTCTAGCCGCGCGGGTGCAGTTGAAGCTGGATGCTGAATTCCCCGATTTCACCCAGTATCTGCTCAACATTGTCTACCCCCATTACTTGTCGCCAACGCCGTCGATGGCGATTGTGCGCATGGCGGCGGACATGAAAGGCGGGGTGACCGCAGAAGGTTTCCGTCTGCCGCGTGGCGCACGGCTGTTCAGCGACCCGGTGGCGGGCGGGCAGTCCCGCTGTGAATTCCGCACTGCCCGCGACGTGGCGTTGTGGCCGCTGACGGTCAGCGCGGCGGAATACCTGTCGGCGGCGGATGCTGGCTATTACCCCAGCGGCGGACGGCAGGCGCGCTCCGGCTTGCGGCTGCGTTTGCAGGCGGCGGAAGGCGTGCCCATCAATACCCTGGCGTTGGATGAACTGGTGTTTTACCTGGATGGTGGGCGTGAAACCACCGGGCGGATCTACGAACTGCTGGCGGCGCATACCGCATCCATCGTGGTACAGCCGATGACTTCCGGCGGCAAGGCAGCGTGGAGCCAGACCTTGCCCGCCAGCATGCTGCAACCGCTGGGCTTTAGCGATGAGGAAGCCTTGCTGCCGTATACGGACGCGTCATTCCAGGGCTACCGACTGTTGCAGGAGTATTACGCCTTCCCCGAGCGTTTCCTGTTCGTGCGGCTTGCTGGGCTGCAACCGGCCATCCGCAGGCTGAAGGAGGGCGAAGGGCTGGAAATCGTCTGCCTGTTCAGCGACCGCAACGAACTGCTGCGGGGCGCGCTGGATGCAGGCAATTTCCTGCTGCATTGCGCGCCCGCCATCAACCTGTTTCCGCGCCGCGCCGACCGCATCCACGTCTCCCCACAGGCGCGGGAACATCAGGTGATCGTCGACCGCACCCATGCGCAGGATTACGAGGTGTATGCCATCACCGGGGTCAGCGGCTACGATGTCAATTTGCAGGAAAGCCAGCAATTCCGGGCATTCTACGATTGCCGCAATGGCGACAAGACGGGCAATGCCTATTACAGCTGGCGGCGCGTGCCGCATCTGCCGCCAACCAACAGCCGCACCGGCAAGGATTATCAGGGCAGCGAGGTTTACCTGTCGCTGGTGGATGGCCGGGGGGAAGCTTACCTTGCCGGGTTGAAACAATTGGGTGTCGGCGTGTTGTGCACCAACCGCGATGCGCCTTTGTACGTCTACCAGAATCGCGGGCGGGTCGGCTTCACCCTGGAGGAAAGCGCCCCGGTCACACGGGTGGAAAGCATCGCCGGGCCCAGCCGCCCGCGCCCTGCCCATGCCGAAGGGGAACGCGCCTGGCGTCTGATCAACCATCTATCCCTGAACTATCTGTCGCTGCTGGACAATGAACGCCAGCAGGGCGCGGCGGCCTTGCGCGAATTGCTGCGGCTGTATGCGGATGAAGGCTCCGCCGGTTTCAGCAAGCAACTGGAAGGTTTGCTCTCTGTCAGCAGCGAGCCGGTGGTGCGGCGTCTGCCGGGGGCCGGGCCGATCACCTTTGGCCGGGGTGTGGGCATCACCCTGCATTGCCGGGACAGCGCCTTCGACGGGCTGGGCGCATTCCTGCTGGGTTCGGTGCTGGAAAAGTTTTTTGCCCGCTATGTTTCGATCAACAGTTTTACCCAGATGACCCTGACCACGGTGGAACGGGGGGAGGTGATGCGATGGCCAGTGCGGACGGGAACGACCCCGGTGCTGTAGACATCCTGCCGGAACTGGGTGAACAGATCCGGCAGTACGATTTTTTCGCGGCCCTGCGGCGGCTGGAGCGCCAGTTTGCGCAGCATCCGCGCCTGGGGGAAAGCTTGCGTCCGGCGGAAGACGCAATCCGGCTGGGGCAGGAGCCTTCCGACCTGTTTGCGCCTTCCACGCTGCATTCCTGCCAACCGGATGAGGATGGGCGCTGGCGGCTGAAAGTGCTGTTTTTCGGGCTGTTCGGGCCGCAGGGGCCGTTGCCGCTGCACCTGACCGAATACGCCCGCGAGCGCATCCGCCATGCCCGCGACCATTCGCTGGTGGATTTCCTGGATTTGTTCCACCACCGCCTGCTCAGCCTGTTTTACCGCGCCTGGGCGAACAAGGAGCCGACCGTCCAGTATGACCGCCCGGCTGACAACCGTTTCCATGCCTACATCGGTTCGCTGCTGGGGATAGGCGTTCCCGAACTGCAAAACCGGGATGCCATGCCGGATGACAACAAGCTGTATTTCGCCGCGCACCTGGGGTCGCAGACCCGCCATGTCAGCGGGTTGGAAGCCTTGCTCAAAGCCTTTTTCCAGATGCCGTTGCACATCGAGGAATTCGTCGGCGAGTGGCTGAAGATACCGCCGGAAAGCCAGTCCCGCCTGGGGCGGGCGGCGGGCGGGCAGTTGGGGATGGACGCCGTGCTGGGCCGTTACAGCTGGCAGCGGCAGTACAAGTTCCGTATCCGCCTAGGGCCGATGCGTTTGCAGGAATACGAAGCCCTGCTGCCGGGCGGGGACAAGCTGAAGCTGCTGGGGACCATTATCCGGAACTACCTGGGCGACGACCTGAACTGGGATGTGCAATTGGCGTTGCGCAAGGAAGAAGTCCCTCCGGCGCGGCTGGGCGGCTACGGGCGGTTGGGCCTGACCACCTGGATCGCTACGCAAACCCTGACGCGGGATGCGGATGACCTCGCCATTGGCCGCGAACGGCTCAGGCATGACACTGTTTAAAACAACACTGAATGGGGAATTGAGCATGAAACGGAAAACGGGAATACCTCTGCTGCTGGCTTGTTTATGCCTGCTATTGCTGCCGTTGCAAGCCATGGCGAAGGACAGTGCCATCATCGTCTTTGACGGTTCCGGCAGCATGTGGGGGCTGGTTGACGGCAAGCCCAAAATCGAAGTCGCCCGCGATGTCATGGGCGCGCTGGTGCAGGACTGGAACGAAGACATCAACCTCGGCCTGATGGTGTACGGCCACCGCGAAAAAGGCAGTTGCGACGATATTGAAATGGTGGTGCCGGTTGGTGCGCCGGATGGTTCCAAAGTCATGCAGGCGATCAAGCAGATCACCCCCAAAGGCAAAACCCCGATCAGCGCCGCGCTCAAACAGGCGGCTGAAAACCTGCGCTACACCGAAGACCCGGCGACTGTCATCCTGATCAGCGATGGCGAGGAAAGCTGCAATGCCGACCCCTGCGCCGTGGCGAAGGAACTGGAGGGCAAAGGCATCCATTTCACTGCCCATGTGATCGGTTTCGACATCAAGGGCAACCAGCAGGCGCAGGAACAGCTCAAGTGCGTGGCAGAAAGCACCGGCGGCAAATTCTTCGAGGCGCAGAACACCGAGGGCCTGAAGGAAGCGCTGGCGGAAACCGCCAAAGCTGTGGCGGAGCCGCCGCCTGCGCCGCCCAAACCCGCGCCTGCGCCCGAGAAGAAAAAAGCTGCCGCCGAAACCGGCCTGAAAGTGGCGACGGCACTGACGGCAGGCGGCGCGCCACTGACCGACAAACTGGCCTATTCCGTGGAAAAGCCTGAGAAAAATATTGAAGGCAAGCGCGAACAGGTCAGTTATTCCTACGACGCCCAGCCGGTTTTCAAGCTGCCTGCGGGCAAATACGTGGTGGTGGTGAAATATGGCGACGCCGGGACGGAAGCGGAAGTCGAAGTGCGCGATGGGGAAGCGGTCAGCCAGACCCTGGTGCTCAACGCCGGTTACCTGAAAATGGCCGCGCTGCCGAAGGAAGGTGCCAAACCGCTGGACGACAAGCTTGCCTACGCCGTTTACACCCAGGAGCGGGATCTGGAAGGCAAGCGCAAACAGGTGTCGTATTCCTATGACGCACAGCCCTTGTTCCGCCTGCCGGAAGGCAAGTATTTCGTCACCGTGCAGCACGGCGATGCCGAAACCGGCGGCGATGTCGAAGTCAAGGCAGGCCAACAAACTGAGCAGCAACTGGTACTGAATGTCGGCTACCTGAGCCTGTCGGCCTTGCCGAAGGAAGGTGCCGCGCCGTTGGCCGACAAGCTTTCCTACGCCGTCTACACCCAGGAGCAGGATCTGGAAGGCAAGCGCAAACAGGTGTCGTATTCCTATGATGCGCAACCCTTGTTCCGCCTGCCTGCGGGCAAGTATTTCATCACTGTCCAGCACGGCGAAGCGGAAACCGGCGGCGATTTCGAGGTGACGGCGGGCGAACGCAAGGAAGGCAAGCTGGTGCTGAATGTCGGCTATTTGCAGGTGTCGACCGTGCCGAAGGAAGGCGCGGCGGCGCTGGACGACAAGCTTTCCTACGCCGTCTATACCCAGGAACAGGACTTGGAAGGCAAGCGCAAACAGCTTGCGTACTCCTACGACGCGCAACCTTTGTTCCGGCTGCCGCAGGGGCATTACTTCCTGACCGTCAAGTACGGGGAACAACAGGCATCGCAGGAAGTCGATGTCACCGCCGGGCAACGCAGCACCGCCGTGCTGAACCTTGCTGCGCCTGCGCCCGCTCCGACTGAGGCGCCTGCGCCCACGCCTGCTCCGGCCACTGAACCTGCGCCCGCCGCACCTGCTGTTGCCCCGACGACTGCGCCTGCGCCCGCCGCGCCTGCTGCCGCTCCGGCTGAAACGCCTGTGCCTGCACCCGCCACACCGACTTCCCCTGCTGCCCCGGCGCAGCCCTGAGCGATGGCAGTCCCCAATCACGACATTCGGGAAGTGATCGGGCAAGGCGGCATGGCGACCGTTTACCGTGCGGAGCATGTGCTGCTGAAACAGGAACGGGCGCTCAAGCTCATGTCGGCGGAGCTTTCCCGCGAGCCGGGGTTCCAGGAAAGCTTCCTGCGTGAAGGCCAGACCGTGGCGGGTTTGCAGCACCCCAATATCGTCACTATCCACGATATTGGCCAGTGCGGGGACGGGTATTTCATGTCAATGGAATACCTGCGCGGCGGTAGTTTGCAAGCGCGGCTCAAAGCCGGGCCGTTGCCCTTGCAGGAAGCGTTGACGGTGTTGCGGCAGGTTGGAGGCGCGCTGGCGCATGCGCATGAACGGGGTTTGATCCACCGCGACATCAAGCCCGCCAATATCCTGTTCCGCGCCAATGGCGAGGCGGTGCTGACCGATTTCGGCATCAGCAAGTTGCAGGATACGGACAGCGACCTGACCCGCCACGGTTACGCCATGCTGGGCACGCCGCGCTACATGAGCCCGGAGCAGACCGGGGCGCAGCGGCTGGATCGGCGTTCCGACATTTATTCGCTGGCACTGGTGTTCTACGAAATGCTGGCAGGCAAAACGGCGATCCGGGCGGATACGGTGGCGCAGATTATCCGCGAACATGCGCTCGCCCCACCGCCGGTGCTGCCGGAGCATTACGCCTGCCTGCAAGCGGTGTTGGACAAGGCGCTGGCGAAACAGCCGGAGGAGCGTTACAGCAACGTCGCGGCGTTTTTGCAAGCAGTGGAGCAAAGTCTGGCGGCGGGGGCGGAAGACCAAACGGTCATCCTCCCGCCACCGCAGGCCACGGAACCGCCTGCCAAGCGGGGCAGGCGGCCAGCGTTGTATCTATTGCCGCTGTTGCTGCTGCCAACAGGTGCAGGCTGGTGGTACTGGGCGGGAGGCAAGGCGGAACAGGCACCATCAGCGGTTACGCCGCCAGTTGTTCCGGCAGCAAGTATCCCGGCCAAGGAGGTGGAAGCGCACACGCCGCCTCCGCCTGTACCGCCGGAACCCGCCGCCCCACAAGAGCTTGCCGCCGTACCCGTGCAGCC
>NZ_JAYMYJ010000093.1:47893-74900 GCF_035668035.1 Candidatus Thiothrix phosphatis
CTGTACCGCCGGAACCCGCCGCCCCACAAGAGCTTGCCGCCGTACCCGTGCAGCCCATAGTGGAGCAGAAAACGGAGCCACTGGAGCTTGCCGCCGTACCCGTCCAGCCCACAGTGGAGCCGGTCGCCCAACCCGCCGGACCGGCAACCACCATGCGGGTGCGGGTCAGCCCCTACGCGGTGCTTTACCGTGAACCGGACGGTAACGAACGCATCGGCGAAATTGCCCAGGGTGCGGAGGTGACGGTGCTGGGTTCCGCCTCCGGCTCCGGCGCTGTGGCATGGAAAAAGGTGAATAGTGCAGGCAGGGAAGGTTTTGTAAAAGCCGGACAACTGGAGCCTTGATTGGCGGCTGTCCCGCAGCAGGCGTAGCCTGATTGCAACAAAACCAACCTCCAATCATTCAAACGCCACCGAAACGAGGAGATCGCTTATGTCCGAGATCAGCCGGGCGGCGCTGTTCAGGAAACTGAACCCGCTGACCTACAAAGCCATCGAGAGTGCCACCGTTTTCTGCAAGCTGCGGGGGAACCCTTATGTCGAGCTGGCGCATTGGCTGCATCAGATCATGCAGTTGCAGGATTCGGATCTGCATCGGCTGGTGCAAGCGTTTTCCCTCAATATCGCCCACCTGAGCCGCGACATGACGGCGGCGCTGGATCGGCTGCCGCGTGGCGCCACTTCCATCACCGACCTGTCGGCGCATGTGGAAGAAGCGGTGGAACGCGGCTGGGTGTACGGCACGCTGATGTACGGCGACAGTTCGGTGCGTAGCGCCTATTTGCTGGTGGGGCTGCTCAAGACACGCGAATTGCGCAACGAACTGTATGCGCTGTCGGCCGAATTCCAGAAAATCGGCATCGACAAACTCACTGAGGAGCTGATGCAGCTAATTAGCGGTTCACCGGAAGACGGAATGGCGGCCACCGATGGCTCCCGTCTGGGGGATGCGCAACCCGGTGAGGCCAGCGGTGCGATGGCTCCCGCGCAGATGGGCAAACAGGAGGCGCTCAAGCAATTCACCGTGGATCTGACTGAACAGGCGCGCAGCAGCAAGCTTGACCCGATTGTGGGGCGTGACCGCGAAATCCGCCAGATGATCGACATCCTGATGCGCCGCCGCCAGAACAACCCAATCCTGACCGGGGAAGCCGGGGTAGGCAAAACCGCCGTGGTGGAAGGCTTCGCCCAGCGGATCGTGTCCGGCGACGTGCCGCCTTCGTTGAAGGATGTTTCCATCCGCACCCTCGACCTGGGCTTGTTGCAAGCCGGGGCCAGCATGAAGGGTGAGTTTGAAAACCGCCTGAAACAGATCATCGAGGAAGTCCAGTCCTCCGCCCAACCCATTATCCTGTTCATTGACGAAGCCCACACCCTGATTGGCGCAGGCGGGGCGGCGGGTACGGGTGATGCTGCCAACCTGCTGAAACCGGCGCTGGCGCGTGGCACCTTGCGCACCGTGGCCGCCACCACCTGGGCGGAATACAAGAAATATTTCGAAAAAGACCCGGCGCTGACCCGCCGCTTCCAGGTTATCCAAGTGGAGGAACCAAGCGAGGAAGCCGCCGTGCTGATGTTGCGCAGCATGGCCTCGGTGATGGAGCAGCACCACAAGGTGTCGCTGCTGGACGAAGCGCTGGAGGAAGCCGTCAAGCTTTCGCATCGCTACATTCCCGCCCGCCAGTTGCCGGACAAGGCAGTCAGCGTGCTGGACACCGCCAGTGCGCGGGTTGCGGTCAGCCAGCACGCCACCCCGCCGGAAGTGGAGGATTGCCAGAAGCGGATACAGGCCTTGCAGGTGGAGCTTGGCATTATCAACCGTGAAGCCGCCGTCGGGCTGGATGTCGCCGAGCGCAAGACCTCCGCCGAAACCCGGCTGGCGGAAGAAACCACACGTTTGCAAACCCTGGAGCAACGCTGGCAAGGCGAACGCGAACTGGTCAGCAAAATACTCGAATTGCGCCAGCAGCTGCGGGACATTTCCGGCAAGGTGGAAGACACAGGTTCAAAACTCGAACAGGCTGCTGACGCTGTGATGGAGCAGGCCAATACACCGCAAGCACCAGCAGCCGAAGCGCCTGACCGCGAAACCCTTCTGACGGAATTGCGGGGTTTGCAAGCGCAATTGGGCGAATTGCAAGGGGAAGCGCCGCTGATCCTGCCGGTGGTGGATGGTCAGGCGGTAGCCGCTGTCATCGCTGGCTGGACGGGTATCCCGGTCGGGCGGATGGTGCGCAATGAAATTGCTGCTGTGCTCAAACTCGGCGACCGCCTGAACGAACGGGTGGTGGGCCAGCGCCATGCCCTCGACATGATTGCCCGCCGCATCCAGACCACCCGTGCGCGGCTGGACAACCCCGACAAACCCATCGGCGTGTTCATGTTGTGCGGCCCGTCCGGCGTGGGCAAAACCGAAACCGGGCTGGCGCTGGCCGAGGCGCTGTATGGTGGCGAGGAAAACATCATCACCATCAATATGAGCGAATTCCAGGAGGCGCACACCGTTTCCACCCTGAAAGGTTCGCCGCCCGGCTATGTCGGCTACGGGGAAGGTGGCATCCTGACCGAAGCGGTGCGCCGCCGCCCCTACAGCGTGGTGTTGCTGGATGAAATCGAAAAGGCGCATGCTGATGTGCACGAGATTTTCTTCCAGGTATTTGACAAGGGTTGGATGGAGGATGCGGAAGGCCGCTACATCGATTTCCGCAACACCCTGATCTTATTGACCACCAATGTGGGCACGGAACTGATCATGAGCATGTGCGCCGACCCGGAACTGATGCCAGCCAGCGAAGGGCTGGCCAAGGCATTGCGCGAACCTTTGCTGAAAGTGTTCCCGCCTGCGCTGCTGGGGCGGCTGGTGATTATCCCGTATTACCCATTGGGCGATGAAATCCTGCACACCATTATCCGCCTGAAACTCGACAAGATCGCCCGCAGGGTCAAGCAAAACCATGGCTCGAAGTTTGTGTACGGGGATGATGTCGTCCAGCTGATTGCAGCCCGTTGCAACGACGTGGACAGCGGCGCGCGGGTGGTGGATGCGATCCTGACCAATACCGTGCTGCCCGCCATCAGTGAGGAATTCCTCGGCAGGATGCTGGAAGGCAAGCGCATGGGCGATGTCACGGTGACCGTGGTGGAGGGCAATTTCAACTATGCATTTGTGGGGGAATAAGTGGAACTGACGCTCAAGGTTATCCGTTTCAGCAACCGGCCTCCTGACCGCCCGCTCTCCCATACGTGGACGGAACAGGGCGGGACGCTGGGGCGGAATGCAGGCAATGACTGGGTGCTGCCCGATACACAGCGCTTCTTGTCCGGCCAGCATGCGCGCATCGAATACCGCGAGGGGGCGTTTGTCATCCGCGACACCAGCACCAATGGCGTCTTCATTAATCAAAGCAAAGCGCCGCTGGGGAAAAACAATACGCAGGTCTTGCAAGCAGGCGACCAGATCAGGCTCGGCCTGTACGAGTTGGAAGTGGAGCTGGCGCAGGCCGGACTAGCGGGCAAGGCTGGTGCCGCAGCGATAGCGCCGGACTGGGCAGCGACCGGCGGGTGGGAAAAAGACCCGTTCGATTTCCTGGAACCGGGCGCAGAACCCAAACCGGGCAAGCAAGCGCCACCGCCAGTTTCCTCCAGCGTGGCGGACAATGCTTTCTACATCCCGGACATCATTATCCAGCAACCGGCGGAGGCGGATGCCGGAAAAGCCATTCCCCCGCCGGACAGCCAGGGTTCCGGCCTGCCTGCCAACTGGTGGGATGACCCGGCACCGCCAGCCACCCCCGCCATTCCGTCGGGACATGAGGAACCGCCACCCCCACCAACCGGCAAACCTGCCGTAGCGGCCACCTTCGATGACGACCCGTTTGCGGAACTGGCACCAGCCGCATCAACCGACCCAACGCCCGTACCCGAGCCTGCGCCCGAGGAAATTCCCGCACCTGTGCCCAAGCCGCGCCCGGCTGCACCCGTTTTCGCCAGCCCCGGCAATAACAGTGGATTGCAGGTGTTTCTACAAGGTGCGGGCATCCAAGACACCGGCAAGCTGGCGGCCATTGAGCAGGCGCAGAACCTGGAAGCCTTGGGGCGTCTGTTCCGCATCGCCATCCAGGGGACGCTGGATGTGTTGCAAGCCCGCGCTGAAATCAAAAGCGCCATGCGCATGGATGTCACCACCATCCAGCGGATCGGCAACAATCCGCTCAAGTTCTCGGTGACGGCGGATGACGCCCTCAACCGCCTGTTGTCACCCCGCACCGAAGCCTATTTGCCGCCGGAACAGGCGTTGCTGGAAGCCTTCGACGACATCCGCGCCCACCAACTGGCGGTGATCGCCGGGGTGCAGGCGGCCTTGACGCAGGTGCTGAAACGTTTCGACCCGGCCCTGCTGATACAGCGGCTGGAAAAAAACAACCCGGTCAGCGCCAGCATTCCCATCCAGCGCCAGGCCAAGCTGTGGGAGTTGTTCGAAGAGCTGTACGCCACCCTGGAACAGGAATGCCAGGATGATTTCCAGCGTCTGTTCGGGCTGGAGTTCGCCCGCGCCTACGACGAGCAGATCGCCAAACTGAAACGGGAGCCGCAACATGGATAAAGACAGGGTCATCTGGCAGGAAGGTTTGTTTTTGCGTCCCCAGCATTTCCAGCAGCAGGAACGCTTCCTGCTGGGCTGGATGGAGGAACGCTGCCGGGTATTGCGCCCGTACAACTGGGGTTTCACCGCCCTGACGCTGGATGCGGAATCGCTGGCGTTGGGCAAACTGGTTGTCCTGGCCTGCCAGGGCGTGTTCCCGGATGGCACGCCGTTCGATGCACCCAATAATACCCCGGCACCGCCGCCGCTGGATGTGCCCGCTGACATGAAGGATTGCCGGATTTACTTAGGCCTGCCGCTGCAACGTCCGGGCGAACGGGATATCCGCGACGACAGCACGGCGACGGCGCTGGCGCGTTACGCCATCCGCGACGCCAATGTGCGTGATGTCTATACGCAGGGCATGGATGACCCGGCGGAACTTCAGGTCGGCGCGTTGCAGTTGAGCATCCTGACGGAAAAAGACAATACCCGCGCCTTCAGCCTGATCCCGCTGGCGCGTGTGGTGGAGAAAGCCAGCGACCAGGGCGTGAAACTGGAGGCGGCCTTTATCCCGACCGTGCTGTATTGCCAGGCCAGCCAACGCATGGCCGGGTTCGTGCGCGAAATCCAGGGTTTGCTGAAACATCGCGGGGATGCGCTGGCCGCACATATGGCCGCGCCGGGTGCAGGTGGGGCGGCGGAAGTGGCCAATTTCCTGCAATTGCAGGTGATCAACCGTTATGAACCGCTGTTTGGGCATCTGGATCGCTTGTCCGCCCTGCATCCAGAAGATTTCTACCGCCTGACCCTGTTGCTGGCGGGGGAACTGGCGACCTTCACCCGTCAGGAACGCCGCCCGCCTGCGCTGCCGGATTACCGCCACGACGATCTGGACGCTTCGTTCCGCCCGGTGATGGAGGAAATCCGCCGCGCCTTCAGCACCGTGGTGGAAAAGAAAGCCCTGCGGTTGGAAATCGTCAAGCACCAGTACGGCGTGTGGGTGGCTCGTATCGAGGACAAGACCCTGCTGACGGCGGCCAGTTTCGTGCTGGCATCCAAAGCCGATCTCGCCCCGGAAAAGCTGCGCCAGACCTTCCCGCGCCAGACCACGGTTTCCACGGTGGAAAAGATCGCCAATCTGGTGAACGCACACCTACCGGGGATCGAGCTTTACCCCATGCAGGTCGCGCCACCGCAGATTCCCTACCACGTCGGCTTCACCTATTTCGAAATCGACACCCGTGATGCGGCCTGGAAGCAACTGGAAAGCTCCGGCGGATTGGCGGTGCATATCGGCGCGGCCTATCCGGGGCTGGAGCTGGAACTGTGGGCGATCCGCCCATGAATGGAGGAGTGACACATGACCGGCGATGATGACCCTTTCTTCTCCGCAGGCAGCGATGACCGCACTGTCATACGCCCCATTCCGGGCGGGCGGGTGCGGGAGCCATCCCACAATGCCAGCACGATGTTTCCTGACGATCTCCAGATCGGGCCGTTGCGGCATCTTGGCCAACTGAATCCGCTGGAAAACGCAGGCTCCGTTTTGTTGGGGCTGGCCACCTGCATCTATAACCAAGCGTCACATTCCGACCCACAAGGTTTGCGACGGCAACTGGCTGAGGAAATCAGGCAATTCCATACGCTGGCATCCCAAGCTGGCGTTGCGCCCAAAACCGTGGGGAAAGCCAGTTATGTACTTTGCACCACGCTGGATGAGGCGGTCTTCAACACCCCTTGGGGGCGGCAAGGCAGCTGGGCAGAAAAGAGCCTGTTAAGCGAGTTTCACGGGTCGGTGGCGGGAGGCGAGGGATTCTTTCATGAACTTAGGGATGCGGGCACCCAGCCCGAAGCGAACCTGCACCTGTTGGAGCTGATGTATTTATGCCTGGCGTTGGGTTTTCAAGGGCGTTACCAACTGGAGGAAAACGGGGCCGAACGGCTCGAACAGATTCAGGCATGGCTGGCAAAGCTAATCCATCAACAACGGCGCGAGGCCAATACGGAATTATCGCCGCATTGGAAAGGGGTAAGGGTGGAATATGTCAGCAACTGAGCAGCACGGCACACCGGAATTGGCGATCTTGTCGGCGCGCCTACAGGATGCCCTACGCAGCGTGGCAAAAGTCCCCGACCAGTTGCCCTGGTACTTGCTGCTGGGTTCGCCACAGGCAGGGAAAACCGCGCTGCTGGCCAATTCTGGCTTACGTTTCCCCCTGGCTGCGACCCAACGCAAAACGGGTGGCACAGCGGATTGCGATTGGTGGCTGGGGGAAGAGGCTGTTTTTCTGGACACCGCCGGTCGCTATCTTTTCCAGGATGGGCAACCCGCTGTGGAACAGGTGACTTGGTTGGGATTTTTACAACTGTTGCGGACGCATCGCCCCCGCCAACCGCTCAATGGGTTATTGGTGTTTGTCAGCATAGCGGACTTTTTACGGCGCGACACAGGACAGCGGTCACGGTGCGCCCAATCCATCCGGTTGCGTATCCAGGAATTGCATGAACAATTGGGAACCCGTTTCCCAGTTTACGTATTGTTCACCAAAATGGATTTGCTGGCTGGTTTTGCTGAGTTTTTCGAAGATTTGGATGATGAAGGACGCCAGCAGGTGTGGGGGATGAGCTTTCCTTACCTGAATGACCCCAAACAAAGCAGCGTCATGCATTTCCGTCAGGAATTCAGCTTGCTGGAAGGGCGGCTTTACCAACAGCTCATCACCAAAATGGATAAGGCGCGCAGCATGGAATCCCGCCGCTCCCGGTATCTGTTCCCCCAACAATTCAGTTTGCTGGGCGATGATTTGCAGGCGTTTCTGGAGCATGTTTTCCAACCTTCGCGTTACGACAGCGCAGCCATGTTGCGTGGGGTCTATTTTACCAGCGCAACCCAAACGGGCACTCCAGCAGACCGCATAACGGCGTCCTTAGCCGCCCGTTTCGGCATTTCCCCCCCTGCCTCTGGGCATGGGAAACAACCCGTAACCGGCCACAGCTTTTTTATCCGGGCGTTATTGAGCAAAGTGATTTTCCGCGAAGCAGACTTGGCAGGGACTCATCAGGTTGTGGATCTTCAGGCGCGCAAACGGGAATGGGACAAAAGCATCATCTGGGTGGGAATAGCAGTCCTGCTGGCGATTGTGGCAATAATCTGGTTCAACAGTTAGGGGTAAAAAATGGACATACCCAATTATTCCATTGACAGGGAAATAGGCCATGGCGGTATGGCGACGGTATACCTTGCCCGTCACCAATTGCTGAAGCGGCAGGTTGCGCTGAAAGTCATGTCGCCCGAGTTTTCCAGCGGGAAAACATTCCAGGATGCGTTCATGCGTGAAGGGCAAGTGGTCGCCCAGTTGGAGCATCCCAACATTGTGCGGATTTATGACATCGGGATTGCCAACGGCTCCACCTTTTACATGGCGATGGAATACCTTGGCGGCGGGAACCTGCGTGAGCGGCTCGGTCGGGAATCCCCCACCCTTGAAAGTGTCGTGCAGATAATGCGGCAAGTTGGCGCGGGGCTGGACTATGCGCACCGGCAAGGCATCATCCACCGCGACATCAAGCCGGAAAACATCCTGTTCCGCCAGGATGGGACAGCGGTGCTGACCGATTTCGGGATCGCCAAGGTGCAAGACTCGATCGGTGAAATGACCCGCATGGGCTATACGGCAGGCACAGCCCAGTACATGAGCCCGGAACAGGCGGCGGCGGATAAGCTGGATTACCGTTCTGACCTGTATAGCTTGGGGTTGGTGGTGTTTGAAATGCTCAGTGGCGAAAAAGTCTGCAAAGCCGACAGCATGGCACAGGCGATTTATCAACATACCAGCGTCCCCCCTCCCAAACTGCCCGGCCAGTATCAGTTGTTCCAGCCAATTATGCATAAGGCGCTGGCCAAACAACCGGAGCAACGTTACCCATCAGTCAAGGAGTTTGTGGACGTTTTTGCCAGCAAGGCCAATGAACTCCGCAGGCAGGCACCGCCCCCACTGGCCGCGATGCCGAGAGGGGACACCAGAATTTTCACCCCGGCGCCGACTGAAATGGCACCTGCCGCCGTACCCGCCGCAAAAGATTTCCCCTCTTCCAAATCGGTGACAACAGAACCCGTCTTTATCCGCAAGGAACAGGAAAACTCATCCTTTTGGAAAAAACCCTTGTTGATTACCAGCGTGGTGGGTGCCGCACTGGTGGGATTGGTGTTTCTCATTGTTGTTCAATTCCCAACTAATCCTCCTAACGAACCAACACCCCAAAACAACCCCCCTCAAAGTACGGGCAATGCTGCCCGTCATTGTGCTCCTGCGCCATCCTTTAATAAGGGCCTTTCCCGCAAAGTGGTGTTCCCTAAAGGCGCAACGATTGTTCCCATTAACGGGGCGCTTCTGGGGTGTGAATCCGATTTTTATAAGATTCGTGCCTATAAAAGCCAATCCATTACCGTCACTGATTCCCGCAGTGGCATGACAGGTGATGACCTGAAATTAAGTTTATATAGAGGAAACAACAACACCATTAAGAGCAGCAGAGATCTCATTAAAACATCGGCAGCGGGGAAAATAAGTGTAAAGCTCGCCTCGCTTCAAGAACCAGAGGATTGGAATGATTATATCCTTGAGGTATTTAACAGTGGGCAAGATGCGGTTTCTTATGATTACGACATAAACATCCCCAAACTTCCTGAAGCCGCCAAACCTAAAAAAGTTTCGCCACCGCCGCAAAATGTTCAGCCTCAAGACACCCCCGCCCCTCCACAAGTGACCCAGCCCAACGCAACAACATACCCTGATGGTGAAAAAATTTATAGGAGCCTCTGTTTTAGTTGCCATGACACTGGCGTTGCCAACGCACCAAAATTAGGTGACAGGGACTCATGGCGTTCACGTATCGCTACCGGCAAAAATGCCCTTTACGCTTCGGCGTTGAATGGCAAAAATGCGATGCCAAGAAAGGGCGGCAACCCTGCATTATCTGACGATGAGGTCAAAGCCGCCGTTGACTGGATGGTCAGCCAAGGCCAATAAGGAGACTTAAAGATGACCGGCGATGATGACCCTTTCTTCTCCGCAGGCAGCGATGACCGCACTGTCATACGCCCCATTCCGGGCGGGCGGGTGCAGGACATCCCCAAAAACACCAGCGTGGCGTTCACCGGCGATGTGCAGGCCGGGCCGCTGGAACGGCTGGGCAAGCTCAATCCGCTGGAAAGCGCCGCCTCCGCCCTGCTGGCCTTGGCCGCCAAACTGTATAACCGCCCTTCGCACCCTTCCCCGCAACGCCTCAAGCAACAACTCAGCAATGAAGTCCGCAGTTTCCACACCCTGGCGGCGCAGGCAGGCGCTGACCGCGACACCGTGCAGCAGGCCAGCCACGCCCTGTGCACCACGCTGGATGAAGCCATTTTCAACACGCCTTGGGGGCAGCAAAGCGGCTGGACGGAACAAAGCCTGCTGAGTGAATTCCACGGCTCGGTCGCAGGCGGGGAAGAGTTTTTCTTCAAACTGAAGGAGGCCGGGCAGAACCCCGCCCAGAACCTGCACCTGCTGGAGCTGATGTATGTGTGTCTGGCGCTGGGTTTCCAGGGGCGTTACCGCATGGCGGAAAACGGCAAGGCCAAGCTGGAACAGATTCAATCCTGGCTGGCGCAACTGATCCGGGGGCAGCGCGGCAGTAGCGACAAGACGCTGGCACCTCATTGGAAAGGGGTGAAAGTGCAGAAAACCGGCTTCACCCGCGTGATTCCGCTGTGGGTGTTCTACGCGCTGGCGGGCGGGGTATTGCTGGCGGTGTTTCTCGGCTTGTTGTCGATGCTGGCGGTGCAGGCCAGCCCGGTCAAGCAGCGTATCGATGAAATCGCCTTCGCGGGTGTGGCGGCGCCTGCTTCACCCGAACAGGCTCCAGCCCTGAAAGACCTGCTGGCACCTGACATCCGCGCCGGACGGGTGGCGGTGCGCGACAAAGACGGCAAACCCATTATCGAGCTGCGCGGCGACCAGGGCTTGTTTGCCTCGGGGCGGGACACGCTGGTGGATGAGCAACGCGCCGCTTTGATCGGCAGGGTGGCGGATGCACTGGCGGACAAGCGTTTCGCGGCGGCCTCCTTCACAGTCACGGGGTATACGGACAATGTGCCAGTCAGCAACCGCATCAGTTTCCAGGATAACCGCGCCCTGTCCCGCGCCCGTGCGCAGACCGTGGAAAAACTGCTGGCGCAAAAGCAACCGGCGTTGCGCTTAGGGGTCAGCGGCAAGGGGGAAAGCAACCCGATTGCCGACAACAATACCCCGGAAGGGCGCGCGCGCAACCGCCGGGTTGAGATCGTCATGGACTAAAGGGGAAAAGCAATGGCAAAGCTCATCGGCATTTTCAAACAGGCATGGCTGGTTTCCCTGCTGGGCATCATGGCGGTGGCGGCGCTGATTTATTTCCTCGGGCCGTTGCTGGCGTTTGCCGGGATACACCCGTTCGCGGATGAGCCGAACCGCTATATCGCCATCGGCGTGCTGTTGCTGTTGTGGGGCTTGTGGCATGGCTGGAAAGCCTTGCGCGCCCGCAAGAAGAACCAGCAGATGCTGGATCAGTTGGTGCAGGCCAAACAACCCAGCTCGTCCCCCGAAGAACTGGCGTCGAAAGAGGAAGTCGGCGAGCTGTCGGAGCGCTTGCAGGATGCGCTGCAAAGCCTGGAAAAAATCCGCAAGGACAAGGGCAAGGCCAATGACGCCTACCTGTACCAGTTGCCGTGGTACCTCATTATCGGCCCGCCGGGGGCTGGCAAGACGACGCTGCTGGCCAACTCCAGCCTGAACTTTCCGCTGTCCGACAAGTACGGGAAAGACGCCATGCGCGGCGTGGGCGGCACCCGCAACTGCGACTGGTGGTTCACCGATGACGCCATCCTGCTGGATACGGCGGGGCGCTACACCACCCAGGACAGCCAGCAAGCAGTGGATCAGGCGTCCTGGTTGGGCTTCCTGGATTTGCTCAAGCAATACCGTGGCCGCCAGCCGGTCAATGGCGTGCTGGTGGCGGTGAGCCTGATGGAGTTCCTGCAACAGGGGGCGGAAGCGCGCGCGCAGCACGCCAAGGCCATCCGCAAGCGTATTCAGGAACTGCATGAGCATCTGGGCATCCGTTTCCCGGTGTACATGCTGTTCACCAAGGCGGATCTGGTGGCCGGTTTCATGGATTTCTTCGACGATCTGGATCGGGAAGGGCGCGAACAGGTCTGGGGCATGACCTTCCCCTACGTGGATGACCCGGCGAGCAGCAGCGTGGGCGAATTCGGCGCGGAATTCGCCCTGCTGGAAGAGCGCCTCCAGCAGCAACTGGTGGAAAAGCTGGAGCGGGAACGGGGCGCGGAACGCCGCCGGGCGCTGTACCTGTTCCCGCAGCAGTTCAGCTCCTTGCGGGAGAGCTTGCAGGAATTTCTCACCCAGCTTTACCAGCCTTCGCGTTATGAACAGACCGTGATGCTGCGCGGTGTGTATTTCACCAGTGCCACTCAGGAAGGCGCGCCGATTGACCGCATTATGGCGTCGATGGCCAGCAGTTTCGGGGTGGCGCCGCAGCAGGTCAGCCGTTTTTCCATGCAGGGCAAAAGCTTTTTCATCAACCGGCTGCTGAACGGAGTGGTGTTCAATGAGTCCGGGCTGGCGGGTGCCAACCTGAAACTGGCGCGCAAGCTGCAATGGGCGCAGAGCATTGCGGCGGTCGGCGCGGTGGTGCTGACCTTGCTGGTGGGGATGGCGTGGGTGGTCAGCTACCTGAACAACCGCAGTTTCATCGCCACCTATGGGCAGCAAGTCGCCCAAGTGGGGCAGGAAGCGGCGGCGCTGCGCCCCGGCGACCGGCCAGAAGCGTATCTCGACGTGCTGGACAAGGCGCGGGTGCTAACCTGGTCTTACCGCGATGCGGACACGCCTGTGCCCTGGTTCGCCCGTTTTGGCCTGAGCCAGGCCAGGACGCTGGGCGAGGCGATGGATGACAAATACGAAGCCTTGCTCAAACAAGGGCTGACACCTTATGCGCGGCAACTGCTGGAGCAACAGATCAGGGCCAGCTTAACCGACCCGGCGCGGACTGAGACCTTGTTCAATGCGCTGAAAAACTACCTGTTCCTGGGCGGGCAGGCTCCACCCGGCACGCCGGTTTCCGGGATGCAGGCGATCGACTGGAACAGTGATGGCCAACCGGGTGAAGAAGCCGACCGCAATATTGCCCGCCATATGCAGGTGGTGCTGACGGTCAGCCGTGACCCCGCCATCGACAGCCAGTTGGTGGAAACTGCCCGCCGCGCATTGCTGGAAACCCGCGCCGACCGGCCTGCGCTGGACAAGCTGGCGTATTTCCAGTTCAAGCAGGAAAGCATTGAGGCCGCACGCGAATACGATTTCCTCATCCAGCAGAAGAAGGATTTGCAGAACATCAACTTCACCTTCCGCAAAGCCTCGCAAAAGCCGTGGACGGACAATGTGCCGGGGTTTTTCACCAAAGCCGGGTATGAAAAAGTGTTCCTGCCGAATTACCAACTGGCGGCAGGCAGGCTGGCGCGGGAATCCTGGGTGCTGGGGCCAGGGGTTGACCGGCTCGGCGACCCCTTGCAGATCGCCAGCGCTTTCGAAAAGTATTATCAGGCGGATTACATCCAGGGCTGGAATGCTTTCCTGCAAGACATCCGCCCGCTGCCGATCAAGAACGTCAATGATGCGCGTGCCGTGTTCAGCGGGCTGACTTCCAATGGCGGCAATATCCTGTTCCGGCTGATGCAGGAGGTCAGCACTGAAACCGACTTTTCCCCCGCCAGCGCGGACAAGGGCTTTTTCAGCTTTGCCACGGCCAAACCGCCGCCGCCCTTGATGGCGGTGGATCAGGCGTTCCAGAACATCCAGGACTGGACGGATGAAGCCCGTTTCCAAACGGTGGGGAGGGTGATCGACGAGGTGTACGCGACCCTCAACCAGGAGGATGTGTTCGGCCAATTGGAGAACAATTCCCTGACCAATGCCCTCGGCAAGCTGAAAGGCGAAGGGCAGAAACTGCCGCCGCCGATCAGCGACATCCTGCTCAAGACGGTGGATGCCGCCAGCAATCAGGTGACGGCGGTGATCAAGCAGGAGGCGCTGAAACAGTTTGGCGGCGCGCTGGAAGAGGCGGTGGGCAGTTTCTGCCAGCAAAAACTGCAAGGGCTGTACCCGCTGGCGGATAAAGGCAAGGCCGGGGTGAACCTGGCGGATTTCAGCGAATTTTTCCAGCGCGGGGGTCGGGTCGACCAGTTCCGGGAACAGCAGTTGCAGCCCGCCAAAGTCGACGCGGCCATGCTGGACAAGGTGAAAGGGCAATTGGCAGCCGCTGACCGGGTGCGGCAGGCTTTTTTTTCCACCGGCGGCCTGAACGTGAATTTTACGGTCAAGCTGGCGCAGGCTGACCCGCAATTCCCCTCGGTCGACCTGAGCATCGGTTCACTCAGCCATGTGTTCAGCACGGTGGGCGATGCGCAAAGTTACACCTGGCCGAACCTGGGGACGCAGATCAGCGCCAAGGCGATCCCGCCGCCGGAGCTGGGGGAGCCGATTCCGGTCACCGTCAACGGCGATGACTGGCAATTGTTCAGGATGGTGGAAAACAACCGTTTCAGCCTGCCCAACCTGCAAGCCGTTTTTGAGATAACCCCCGCCGCCTCGCCCAACCCCTTTCAGGTCGCCAATAACGAGTTGAGGAAATTTAAATGTCCAGCACTGTAGAACCTGACCGCCAGCCGGTTTTGCTTGGCTATTACGGCAAAGTCCCGACCCACGGCGATTTTGTGGGCAAGGGCTTGCCGCGCAGTTTCCGCGAACCGTGGGACGCCTGGGTGCAGGCGATCATGAACACCAGCCGCCAGCAGATGGGGGAGGAGTGGATTCAGCATTACCTGACCTGCCCGCTGTACCGCTTTGCGCTGACGCCCGGCATTTGCGGCGAACAGGCATGGCTGGGGGTGATCATTCCCAGCGTGGATCAGGTGGGGCGCTATTACCCGATGACGCTGTGCCGTTCCTTGCCCCATTCCGGCAATCCGTTGGAAGCCATGCCGCAACACGGCGGCTGGTTTGGGCAGGCGGAAGCGCTGGTGATGTCCTGCCTCGCCGATGACTTTTCCCTGGACGCCTTTGACCAGCGCGTGCAAGCCATGGGGCAGGAACTGAATGGGCGGCGGGCGGATGCGCAGGATGAACCCACCAGCCTGCAACGCGGTTTCCAGAAATATCCTGGCGCGGCCTGGCGCACCGGGCTGGCGGCCCCCAACAACCTGCGCCAGGTGTTCCCGGCGCTGCTGGACGTGCTGTTGCAGGATTTCTGCTGCGCCTACAGCCTGTGGTGGACGCAAGGGGCGGAAAACAGCAGCCCTTCCCTGCTGCTGGCGAAAGGCTTGCCGCCATTCGCGGGCGCCGCCGCCATGTTGGATGGCGACTGGCCGCGCTGGGGCTGGGCCAGCCGTTCCGCCAGCGGCGTCATCAGCGGGGGAGGCTAGGCCGTGCAAACTTCACATGTGCAAACCTTCCACTGCGCCTCCCACGGCCTGACCGACACCGGCAATGTGCGCAGCCATAACGAGGACGCCTTGCTGGATGCGGGCGCGGCGGGGCTGTGGGCGGTGGCGGATGGCGCAGGCGGGCATGACCGGGGGGAAGTGGCCAGCCAGATGATCGTGCAGGAACTGGCGCAGCTCAAACCGCAGGTGTTTCTGGGCGAACAGGCGCAGGCCGTCAGCGCCTGTTTGCAGGCCGTCAACGCCCGCCTGATCAGCATGCGCGCCCTGCCCGGCAGCCAGGGGATCATCGGCAGCACGGTCTGCGTGCTGCTGGTCCACGGCAAGCACAGCGTCTGCCTGTGGGCAGGCGACAGCCGCATTTATCTGTTGCGTGGCGGGAAACTTCAGCAGCTTACCCGTGATCACAACCGTATGGAGGAATTCCTGGCGGCAGGCTTCAGCGAGGCGGATCTCCACAAATACCCGGCGGCGCGGCAACTGGTGCGCGCGGTCGGCGTGACCAGCCCCTTGCCGCTGGAGATGCAGATGCAGGAATGCTGCGCCGGGGACTGTTTCCTGCTCTGCTCGGACGGACTCAGCGGCGAACTGGAGGAGGCTGAAATCACCGCCATCCTACAGGCCGGGCCAAGCGTGCAGGCCACGGTGGAGCAACTGGTGCAAGCGGTGCTGGCGCGGCGCGCGCGCGACAATGTGACGGCGCTGGCGGTGCGGCTCGAAAACCCGACGGACGCCAATATGACCCCATAGGAGGACTCGCCGGTGAACATACCGAATTTCGACATCGAAAGGGAGCTGGGCAAAGGCGGCATGGCCACGGTCTACCTGGCCCGGCAGGTGTTGTTGCACCGGCAGGTCGCGCTTAAGGTGATGGACCCCGCCCTGGGGCGCGAGCAGGGCTTTCTGGACAAATTCCTCGACGAAGGCCGTATTGTCGCGCAACTGGAGCACCCCAATATCGTGCGGGTCTACGATGTCGGCATTGTTGAAGACAGCTCCAGCGTCTACATGGCGATGGAATACCTGCCCGGTGGCAGCCTCAAGGACAAGCTGGCGGGCGGCAAACTGCCGTTGGATGCGACCCTGCAAATCCTCGGACAAGTCGGCGCTGGATTGGGGCTGGCGCATGAGCAAGGCTTCATCCACCGTGACATCAAACCGGCCAATATCCTGTTCCGCAAAGATGGGACGGCGGTGCTGACCGATTTCGGCATCGCCAAATTGCAGGACTCGACCGGCGAACTGACGCGCATGGGCTACACCCTGGGCACGGTGAAATACATGAGCCCGGAACAGGCCAGCACCACCAAGCTGGATCGGCGTTCGGACATTTACAGCCTGGGGCTGGTGTTTTTCGAGATGCTGACCGGCAAGGCGGCGGTGGCGGCGGAAAGCACCGCCCAAGCGCTGCACAGCCACGTCGCCTTGCCGCCGCCCACGTTACCGCAGGAATACGCCTGGTTGCAGCCAGTGCTGAACACCGTGCTGGCGAAATCCCCGGCGGAGCGTTACCCCACGGTGGACGCCTTCATCAACGCCGTGCGCGCCGCCGATCCGCAGGAAACCTTGCTGATCACCCCGGCGCTGGCGAAAGCTGACGCCGCCGCCAGCACCCGGCCTACCCAGATCGTCGAACCGCCCGCCGCTGTCGCAAACCACAAGCCGTTATGGATCAGCAGCCTGGCCGGTTTGCTGTTGTTGGGGGTGGTGGCCGCCGCCGCTTTCCACTGGTTCGGCAGCCCGCTGGACAACAGCAAACAGCTGGTGCCGCCCGCGCCTCCACCCATCGCAACGGCGGATCAACCAGCCAACCAGGGGGCAACGCCGTTTCCCGTTGGCGGGGCAGCGACGCAGCGCGAAAAGATCAATCTGGTGTTCGACGCTTCCGGCAGCATGAACCAAAAGCTGGATGGTGTCCCCAAAATCGACATTGCCCGCAGCGTGCTGAAAACCGTGGTGGCGGGCTGGGACGACAATACCGAGCGCGGGCTGCTGGTCTACGGCCACCGCAAACGCGGCGATTGCGATGACATTGAGCAGGTGGTGCCGGTCGGCGCGGCCAACCAACAAGCTTTCATCGCTCAGGCCGACCACCTGACCGCCATGGGCGAAACCCCGATCGCCAAGGCGCTGCTGATGGCGGCGGAAGACCTGCAATACACGAAAAGCAAGGCGACCGTCATCCTGGTGAGCGACGGCAAGGAAGAGTGCAAAGGCGATCCCTGCGCCGTGGCGAAACAGCTCAAACAGGATGGCATCGATTTCACCGCGCATGTCATCGGTTTCGCTGTCAAGGATCAGGCCGCTGGCAAACAGTTGCGCTGCATCGCCGAAGCAACCGGCGGCCATTATCAGGCGGCGCAAGACCGGGAAGAATTCCAGTCCATGCTGACGTCAGCCCAGACGGAACCGGCCACGCCAGCGCCAAAACCGCCGCCTGCGACGCCGCCTTCCCCACCGCCGCCAGCGGAACAGGAACCGCCGCCAAAGCCGCCCGCAGCGCCGCCGCCCGCCACCACCGGCGTCCTCAAGATCGTCAGCATTTCCTCCCGCACGGGCAAGCCGCTGCCTGCGGACATCAGCGTCTACCGGCTGGACGCCCAATCAGCCCTGCCGGGCGTGGATGTTTTCGCGCTGCTGGGCGTCAGCCAAGCCCAGGCCGCCGAACGGGTAGCGTTCCGGCAAGGTGTGACGGAGGCAAGCTTTACCCTCAAACCGGGAAAATACCGGGTCAATGTGCGCTCCGCCGAAGACCGGCAAACCTTTGACGTCACCGTCAACGCGGGCAAAACCGTGAGCAAAAGCATCGCCATGCAAGACCCTGCGCCAACACCGGAGCCAAAGCCCGAGCCACAACCTAGTCCCGAACCGCAGCAGCCGGAGCCTCAACCTAATCCCGAACCGCAGCAACCGGAACCACAACCCAACCCCGAGCCGCAGCAACCGGAACCACAACCGCCCGAACCACAACCCACCAACCCCGAACAACAGCAACCCGCAGCGAAACCGGCCCTGCTGTCACTCAGCGCCATCAACAAGGCCACCGGCAAGGCGGTCGACGCCAATTTCACCGTGACCCAGGACAAACAACAGGTCGCCAGCGCCTCCGGCTCCACGGTCAGGATCGGTAGCCTGCCAGCGGGCGAATACCGCATCGCGGCGACTTCCGGCAGGCTCCTGCGCGGTGGCGCCAGCGTGACGCTGACCGCAGGCGAACAACGGAAGCTGGTCATTCCGCTGACGCCCATTATCCTCACACCGCCGCACATCCAATTGCCCGAAGCCACCCAACCAGAGCCGGAACCGCCCAAACCGACGACGCCCATCAAACCTGAGGTGATCAAGCCGGAGATCATCAGACCCGAAGTGATCAAGCCTGAAATCATCAAGCCCGAGCTGATCAAACCAGAGCTTCTCAAACCCGTGACGCCGCTCCGGCCAGAAACCCTCAAGCCGGAAAGCCCCGCCCCCGCGCCATCCGCCCAACCCGTGCCCAAGGAAGCGGCCCCGCAACTGGACGGCGCGCTGAAACAAAAATTGCAGGGCGAACTGTTCAAACGCCTGAACCCATAGGGAGGCCGTGTGCAGGAAGAGGACAGGACCATCATCATGTTCCCCCCCGGCGACGGCGGGGAGCCGCCTGATGACAAAACCCGTTTTGTCCGCCCCGGCCTGCGCGTCACCCTGCTGAAAGCGGGCGAACAGGCCGGGGAAAGCCGCTTTTTTCCCGAAGGTTTCCGCGCTGGGCGGGCGCAGGACAACGACCTGGTCATCCCCTTCAATATCGTCAGCCGCCACCATCTGGAAGTGAAACGGCAGGCAGACGGCTGGTGGCTCCATGACAACGGCAGCGCCAACGGCGTCTACCTCGACGGGCGGCGCATCGCACAACCGACCCGGCTGGCGTTGCCCGCCCTGCTCCAGTTGGGGGATTCCGCCTGTTTCCTGCAACTGGAGGAAACCTCACCGCTCACGCCGCCCACCCCGACGCCATTGCCGGAGCCGGATGCGCCCGCCACCGGAACACAAACGGCGGCAACAGCCACTTCCACCCGCAGCAGCGGCGCAGGGCGGACTGGGGAGCTTACCCGCGAACAACTCAAACAGCGGCTGCTGGCGGAAACGGCGGCAGAAGACGCTGGCGATTACACCCGGATGGTGCGCGCGCTGATCCATGAAGACCGCAGCGCCCGCCGCCAGCGTTACCGGGGCGTCCTCTGGGGAGCCGCCGCGTTGCTGCTGGCCGCCGCCGCTTTGTTGGCCTACCAGCAACTGGCGCTGGAAAGGGCGCGCACCCTGGCGATTGACATGTTTTACGACATCAAGACGCTGGAACTGAACCTGTCGCAAGCGGAAATCCGTCTGGAAGAGCACATGGCGACCTTACAGGCTGCGATTGAGGAAACCCGCAATGAAAAGCTGATAGCGGAGCAGAAAAAGCTGGAAGAGGAACGCTTCCGGCTGGTCAGGGAGCGGGAACGGCTGGGCAGCATGCGGGTGAAATACCAGCAATACGTGCAGGAAGCGAATGCGCTCAAACTGCGCTTTCCGGGCGCCAGCGCTTACGAGGAGCAACTGATCCTCAAGGTCGCCCGCCAATTTGGCGAAAGCGAGCTGGAA
Source organism: Candidatus Thiothrix phosphatis (assembly GCF_035668035.1). Taxonomy (NCBI): domain Bacteria; kingdom Pseudomonadati; phylum Pseudomonadota; class Gammaproteobacteria; order Thiotrichales; family Thiotrichaceae; genus Thiothrix; species Candidatus Thiothrix phosphatis. The sequence goes on from NZ_JAYMYJ010000093.1 coordinate 67,632, forward strand.
GCGCCGCCGGAGTTTGTGAACGAAGTCCGGCGTTATATCGGCTACTGGCAGGGTTCCTCGCGCTTTCCCGCCGCCATGCAGCGCCTGGAGGCCAACGGCTATGCCCCCGTCATCCTCAGCGCGTTGCAACAGCAGAACCTGCCGCCGGATTTCATTTACCTGCCGTTGCAGGAAAGCAATTACAACACGCAGGCTATCGGCCCGGAAACCCGCTACGGCATCGCCAAAGGCGCGTGGCAGTTCCTGGCCAGCACTGGGCAGGAATACGGCTTGCAGGCCGGGCCGAAAGCGGGCGTCCGGGAATATGACCCGCTGGACCAGCGCTTCGATTTCAACCGGGCGAGCGCCGCCGGGGCCCGCTACCTCAAATACATCTACAGCACGGAGGCGCAGGCATCCGGCCTGCTGGTGATGGCCAGCTACAACTACGGCCACAACCGCGTCCGTGGCCTGATCAAGAAAATGCCCGAAAACCCGCGCGACCGGAATTTCTGGAAATTCATCCAGCATTATCAGATACCACAGGAAACCTATGATTACGTTTTCTACATTGTGGCCGCCGCCGTGATCGGGGAAGACCCGGCGCATTTCGGCTTCCGTTTCAAGCCGCCGCTGGCCAACAGCGGCAAACCGGCGGGGGCGGGCGTTTCATGAACCCAGCGTACAGCCAGACCTTGCCCATCGGCACCCGCATCGGCCCCTATGAAATCCGCAATGTGCTGGGCGAAGGGGGGTTTGGCGTCACTTACGGGGCGTATGACCATGTGCTGAACCAGACGGTCGCCATCAAGGAATACCTGCCGCGCGACATCGCCTGCCGCCAGGCGGACGGCCTGACCGTCGCCGCGCGCTCAGAAGACATGCAGGCATCCTACGCCTACGGGCTGGAACGCTTTCTGGAAGAAGCGCGCACCTTGGCGAAATTCCGCGACGCCAGCATCGTCAGGGTGCTCAGTTACGTCCAGGCGCACGGTGCCGCCTATCTGGTGATGGATTTCGAACAGGGCGAATCGCTGGCGCAACGCCTGAAGCGCGTCGGCAGGCTGGACGAAACGGCCATCCGTGCGCTGCTGGAGCCGTTGCTGCGCGGCTTGCGTTGCATCCACGCGCAGCATTTCCTGCACCGCGACATCAAGCCCGCCAATATCCTGCTGCGGCGGGACGGCGCGCCGGTGTTGCTGGATTTCGGCGCGGCGCGGCAGTCCCTCAGCCAGCAGACCCTGCTGCTGACGGCGATGGTGACGCCGGGTTATGCACCGTTCGAACAATATTTCAACGATGACCAGCAAGGCCCGTGGACGGATCTGTACGGGCTAGGCGCCACGCTGTTTCACTGCATGACGGGCGTTCCGCCGATCGCCGCCACCAAGCGCGCCGCCGCGCTGTTTGAGAAACGCCCTGACCCGCTGACGCCTGGGCTGGAATCCCTGCGCCAGGACTATTCCGCCGGGCTGGCCGGACTGGTCGGCTGGCTGCTCCAGCCCGAAGCCAAGGAGCGGCCACAGGACACCGCCGCCGTGCTGGAACGGCTGGCCGCCATACCGCGCCCCATCCAGACGGAAAACGCCGCTCCGACCTCCCCGCCACCGGGTTCACCGCTAGACCCTGCGGTGCTGGACAACCTCCGGCTCAAGCTGGCGGAGGAAATTGGCCCGGTCGCGGGCGTGCTGGTCAAGCGGGCCTGCCGCCAGACCTCCGACCCGGCGGAGCTGGCGCGCTTGCTGGCCAGTTTCCTTCCCGATGAAGCACAGCGCACCCGTTTCGTCCGCAACGTGGGCGCAGGCGCGCCCGCCACCACGCCGCTGGAGGGAACCGCCGCACAGGCAGCCGCAACGGCTCCGGGCTTCGTCCCTGACGCCAGCCTGGTCGAACAGGCCAAGACGCAACTGGCGGCCTACATCGGCCCGATCGCCACCACGCTGGTGCGCAAAGCCGCCACGGGCGCGGAAACCCGGGAGCAGTTCCTGCGACGGCTTGCCGCAGAATTGCCGGATGGAACCCAGCAGGCCGAATTTCTCAGGAGGATGAAAGCATGACGATACCTGGAGCAATCACTGTCCCGCTGGCGCTGTTCGGGCTTTTGTCCTTGAGCGCCCAGGCCGCTGAAAACGGCAACTGGTCGGCCGCGAAAACGGAGGGTGCCGACCGGCCAGCCGCCTGCACGCTGGTTTCCGCGCACCAACAGATGGACGACACTCAGGGACAGACGGCGGTCTGGCTGGAAATCAGCCCAACGGCGCTGACCGTGAAAACCGGCTCGGATATCGACGCCGAATTCAAGGATCTCACCATCCAGGTGGACGACAAGGACGCCATCCCATCCGATGCGCTGGATGGCAAAACCAATGTGGTGTTCAGCAAGGCGGCGGACGCCATCACCCAGCAATTCATCCAGGGGGTGAAGGTGCGGGTGCGGCTGCGCTTCTGGCCAACCTGGCCAAGCCAAGGGGTGCGGACGGCGGATTTCAGCCTGATCGGCTTCACCCAGGCATACCAGGGGTTGGAAGGCTGCGCCAAGCAGCCTGCAACCCCAACGGAGACGGATCACAAAGCGGGGCAGGACAACCCCAAACCACAGGAAGGGCAGCCCAAGGAGGTAAAGGATGAAACTGGCGACAAAATTTAATCTGGTGCTGATACTGGTGCTGCTGGCGGGCTTCGCCATCGCCGGGGTCAGCTCTTACACCATCTTGCAGAAAAACGCCCGGCAGGAAATCCTCGACCGGGCCAATATCATGATGGAGTCCGCGCTGGCAATGCGCAGCTACACGGTCAAGGAAGTGCGGCCCTTGCTGACCGTGCAGAACAAACGCCAGTTCCTGCCGCAGACGGTGCCTGCCTACGCGGCGACCCAGACCTTCAACCAGTTGCGGGAAAAGAACCCGGAATACACCTATAAGGAAGCGACCCTAAACCCGACCAATCCGCGCAACCGCGCCGCCGACTGGGAAAACGACGTCATCCAGCAGTTCGCCAATAACGACAAGCAGGAATCCCTGGTCGGCGAACGCGACACGCCCACCGGGCCTGCGCTGTATTTCGCCCGCCCGATCCGGATCACCGACCCAGCCTGCCTGGTGTGCCACAGCACCCCGGAGGCGGCACCGGAATCCATGCTCAAGCTGTACGGCCCGGCCAATGGCTTCGGCTGGCAACTGAACCAGGTGGTGGGCGCGCAGATTGTCAATGTGCCGATGGATGTCCCCACCCGGCATGCGCGGCAGGCGTTCCTGACCTTCATGGCGACATTGGGCGGCATATTTGTGTTCATTGTCATCGTGTTGAACATTTTGCTGCGTTCCTTGGTCATCCGCCCGGTGGTGCAGATGTCAGCGCTGGCCGACCGCATGAGCAAGGGTGAGGAAAACCTGCCGGAATTCAACGAACAGGGCAAAAACGAAATCGCTGTGCTGGGTGCCGCGTTCAACCGCATGAAACGCAGCCTGGAGCGCGCCATCAGCATGATTGACTAAGCGCCTGACGCCGCCAGCAAACGGCGCTGGCGGATCGCTTTGGCGCGGGTTGCAAACAACGGGGTTTTCGGTGCCATCAGCGCCAGTTCCAGCGCGGCGGCCTGCCGTTGGCGCTGCATGCCGGTTGCCAGTGCCTCATGGCATTGTTGCGACCCCACCGGCTTGCCCAACAGGTAGCGCTGGCCGGTGGGAAATTCGCCTTCATGCCGCCGCCACCACGCCTGGATCAAGGCAGGGTCAGGCCAGGGAAGGTTTTCATCCGCATCGAGGGCGACATTGTCATCCTGCGGGGATTCGGTGGGACCTGCCTGGAAGTTTTCCGGCTGGTCAGTTTCAAGATCCTCGTAAGCCAGGTCGACGCCGGTGATGAGGCTGAAGGCTTCCCCCGCGATCCGCGCCAGTTCCGGGGTTTGCATCTGCTGGATCAGCCAGGGGATGTAGCGCGCCTCGCCCACCATGCCGCTGCCCTGGATGGCGAGGCGCAGGTTGCCGTGTTGTTTGGCGAGAATCCCCAGTAAGTATTGCACGCTGTCGCCATGGCTGGCGCGCGCCAACACTTGCGCTGCCTGGAAGGCGTATGCGCCGCCCGGTTCCAGCAGAAAGGCTTGCAGCGTCTGCAAGGCTTCGTGGCGGTTCCCCAGCAAGGCGAGCGCCCAAGCGGCCCAAAAACGGACGCCAGCATCATCGGCCTTAAGCTGGCGGGCGATCAGGTCGCGCAGGTCGTTGCGGCCCAGCTCGCCAGCGGCTTTGAGGGCGCGGCGGCAAAGGGCGGCGTCCTGATCCTGCACGGCGGCTTCCAACTGCTTGCCGGGGTCGACGCGGTGGATGGCGCAAGCGGCGACGCCGACCCGCCGCCACCAGGGGTTGCCGGAAGCCAGCAGGCCGCTGACCTTGCCCTTGAGGTGTTGCGGCTCCACCCAGCCGAGGGCGGAAACCAGGCCGCGTCCGGTTTCCGGGGTGGCTTCGCAGAGTGCGTACAGCGCATGCAGGCGTTCGGGGTCAGCGCCCTCGAAAGCGAGGGTGGCGGCAGCGAACATTTCACCCGGTTCCTTGAATTGCTGGAGGTTGTCCAGGCAACGTCGCCAGCCTTCAGCGCCCGCCACCCGCAGGCCGTCGAGGTGGGCATCAATGCGGTTTTCGAGCGCCTGCAAATGCTCAAGGTTGTAATGGGCTTCCGTGACGGCGTTGTCGCGCAACAGCCAGAGGAAGGCTGCTTCTTCGGCGTGTTGGTCGATGATGTGGGGGATGATGGGGGTGGCGGCAGTCATCATTGGTCAGCCTTGTTTCTTAATAAGATTCAGGGTTTAGACAGTGCAGTATGCCATTTGATGTGGTTTATAGATCAGGTTCAAATATATTCCATTGCCCATCCTCTAAAAAAAGAACATGTTTTTCACCAAATGACCATAACTGGTTATGGTAGCTGGCCAATCGATGGAAAGTTAACTTCTGATCAATGTTAAACTCAACGGCTGTAATTTTTTCATTTTTCATATAGTCAATACCTTTCCCATGCGCAAAGAATATTTTTTCTTCCAGCAATGCCAAATCCCAATAGTTTTTCTCATTGGAATGGCCTATCAGCCTCCATATATCGTCATTGCCAGTCATGACCAAGCCACCGTATCCAGCGATACATACAGACTGGTTTTGAATATGTTGTATACATAACAGATTTTCATTTGTTGGCACGTCTATTCTTTTCCATTGACCCTTACTAAAATGATATGTTTCACCTGCCAAACATACGCCGTAGAAGTCATCTTTATCCTCCCCCCCAATATCTTCGAAATCAGGGGATTCATAATCCCTGAACCCGCAATCATGCCTTTCCCAAGTATTACTGACCAGCCTGTATATCTGCCCACATTGACCCCCACAGAATAAATCATCCCCAATTTTTCTGATCCTGATCAAATCACCGAACTCATCAGCGTCATTTATTCTCCACTCCACTTTTGATTGTGCAATTTCATCTGGTGAATTTTTATTATCCAATGAAAAAGAAATAATATGCCCTGACTTACCGAGTATATAAATGTTGTTTTCATTTATAAGGCTATCAACATAAAAATCATTTCCAAGCATAAAACGATGTGAATTTCCATTTTTACTGAAAAGCAAGACGGATTTTGGTTTTTCCGCTTCAATGTCCAAACGGACAACCAATGCTATTTGGTATAATCCAACAATACAACCGCTGGAAATTAAATAAGTGGATACTGAGCGTCTTTCCATAATTCAATGCCTCTACTTTATTGCCTTGGAACTGGGTCAGAGAGCCCCACCTTGAGTTTCATGTTTTCGTGCCCTACCTTGAGTTGGTGCTCAATACAATCTTTGGGACAGCCTATTGCAGCTCCTGATTCTGCTCCCAATTGAATGGCTTTGTTGAGGGTAATTTGTTGGTTAGGGTTTTTTCTTTTGAAACTTTTCGCTAATTTATCGTACTTTCGGCCAACTATACCATGCTCTTTGGCTGGGTCATTATGGTCTTCCCCTTCCACACAAAGGCAGGGGGCACCGACGTCATTGTAACCTGTTGTTGGATCTTTGATCCCTCTGGTGGCGTGAGGAATAAAGCAGGAAGACGGAACCAAATGATGTGTCGTTTTTCCATCACAACAATTATTAGTGGCTTTCTTGCTCTTATGTGGTTGTAATGCACACTTTAGCGATTTTTTGCATTTTTCATCGTCACACATAGATTCTATCGTCTGTTTGCGTTTGACTTCATCACGCATCCTGTAAATATAAACATGTGTGTAAACATCCCCATTTTCTGATTTCTCGGTTTTTAAACAGTTTTTCTCAATATCTCCAGCAACTTTTGCGCAGGGGCCTTTCCCTCCGAATGCCTGAGAATCAAGAAATGGCCATGTGGGAGAGTTTCCAGGAAAAGAAGCATGATTATGCGTTGTAATATCAAGATGTCTGACAGCATTTTCTCCTTCAATTTTGACATCCATTGACCAAGCATTAAAATAAACTTTCCCCTTGATTTTTCCTGTCACCACCCCTTTTTTCGCGGGTGTGGCGCAACCTGCTTCATCGCCAGTGCTGGTCTTGAAATAGGATTTGTCTTTCAACATGACTTCTTGGCCTGATATTTTTACGCTTTGGCTACCACTGGTCGTATCTTTGGTAAAACCTGTATTGGGATAAGGCACAGGGACTCCAGCAGGTGTTGCTGGAGAAGTTGGAGGTGTCATGCAAACATCTGGGAAAGCACAAATAGATTTGCCATCCCCTTTCTTACAGGAAAGCTCCCTTCCGTTTGCAAATACATTGTTTGCCACAATCTAACCCCTTTCTGTAGTGCGCCAGACACTGATAAAAGCTGTTCGTTTTCCATCAGCATTTCCGGCATGAAAAAGTACATGGTTACCTTTTCCATATTCTTTTTTTCCCGCAAACTTCATCACAACAAGCATGATCAAGCCAATGGCGGAACCCGTTTCACCTATGCAATCCGCCGGATGCCAGATGTCAAAGTTTTCCTTGCGTACCCGCAATAAACGTCCAAGAACTAATGCGGCTTCCTTGAAATAATATTGCTTGCCAGAAATATCGGTGATCCGGAAATCCAGATCGTGCATTTCACAACCGGATTCTGCCAGTGCGCCTTTAATGGCTGTGGTCAGCCCTTCCGCCCGCAGCGGCTCCTCCGCGTCCACATGCGCTGTTTCCATGCCGAAACCGAGGCCGGTGCAGACCAGTTGTGGCTCCGGTCGGCGGTAAACCGGCTCGACCACCACCGCCGCGCCCGCCTCCCCCGGAATGAAGCCGTCGGAAT